>JBEPVJ010000279.1:0-4200 GCA_041691095.1 Gemmatimonadales bacterium | reverse complement strand
GACAGGTATCGTAGGTCGTGTGATCCACCACTCCCTTGCGCGCAAACGGCGAGATCACGATACCCGGGACCCGGGTGCCGGGCCCCCACATATCCACCACGGGCGGAGCGACGTGATCCCAGAAGCCACCATTCTCATCGTAGGTGATGACGATCAATGACTGTTTCCACTCTGGACCGTTGCGGACGGCATTGATGAGCTCCATCACGTGCTGCTCGCCGGCGATGATGTCGGCATAGCCGGGATGCTCGTTCTGGCCGCCGATGGGCTTGATGAAGCTCACCGCGGGCAGCCGTCCGGCTCGGGCCGCCGGCACGAATTCCGTCTCGTCCCGAAGGTGTTCTGTCTTGGCGCGGGTGCCGTCGGCATAATTCGCGAAGTACACGAACGGCTGGTGGTGGAACTGAAAGAGCGGGTCGGGGTGGCCGGCCAGCGCATTGTCCCATCCCCCGGAGTACCACTTCCAGCTCACGCCCTTCGCCGAGAGGCGGTCGCCGATTGTGGGAAAGGTGAGATTGGGGACCCGGGGACGGTTGTAGTTGAAGCCAAGTGCCGGCTTGTTCCCGCTGAAGACGGTGTTCACCAGGTACGGCACGCCGCCGATGAGCGCGACCTGGCCGTCCACGACATGGCCCGATGCGTCGATGCTGGTCGGCACCAGCTGGGTGCCGGCCGGTCCGATGTCCGCGGGGCTGCCGGTGTAGGTGGGCGACTGCGCCGCGATGAGCCAGATGTGATTCAGGAACGAACCCCCGAACGCCGAATGGAAAAAGCCGTCGAGCATCGTGTACTTGGCGGCCTCCCTCGCCAGCGGCAGCCCCGCGGTCTGGTAGTACCCCATCACTTCCCCCAGTACGTCGCTCCCGGCGACGAACCGGTCCATGGCGCCGCCGTGGATCTGGGCCTGCTCCTGGTAGAAGCGGTGCACCAGGTCGGGAATGAGCATGCTGGCCGGGACGTAGTTGTCGATGTCGAACGGCTGGTTGGGCAGGGTGGTGGGGAACGGCGAGGTCGCCAGCATCGGCAGGGTCGCATACGCGGTGCCGAGGAAGTCACGCTGGGTAGCGGTGGCGGCGCTGTTGGCGAGGCCATTGGCGCCCGGAAAGCTGCCGTAGAGGTTGTCGAAAGAATGGTTTTCGAGGTAGATGACGACCAGGTTCTTCACCTGCTGAAACCCCGCCGGTACCGCGGCGTTGCTCGCGTCCAAGGTGGGGGCAACGGGCGCTGTCGTCGGCTGACTCAGGTCGGGGGTACTGCATGCGGCCAGCGCCATCAGGGCGCTGAGACCGATCGTGAAACGGGAGCGCAGCGGGACGTGCAGTGGCATGGAGCCTCGTGGAAGGTTGGGGCTCCAATCTGCGCTCCGCCCGCGACATTGGTGCACTCGCCACGCAACATTTTGGTAACCCTTGCGCAGCGGTCTCGCGAGCCGGCAGGCCCTCGAGGGTCCTCAGCTCATAGCAAGTCGCCACCGACTGCGGTATTTATCGTGCTGTCCCAACTCCACCCGAGGTTCGGGAATGGCCGACGATAGCGCCCGCTTGATGGCCATTCTCGATTCGGCCCTCGATGCCATTGTCACCATGGACGCCGACGGCAGGATTACCGGGTGGAACGCCCAGGCCTCGGCGATCTTCGGCTGGCCGTTCGACGCCGTCATCGGCCGCGAAATGGCCGACGTCATCATTCCCCTCCGCTACCGCGATGCCCACCGGGCCGGACTTGCCAGGTTCCTGGTTTCGGGGGAAGGACCGATTCTGGGCCGCCGGATCGAGATCGCCGGGTTGCGCCAGGATGGAAGCGAAATTCCAGTGGAGCTCACGGTCACCCCCTTCCGACTCGATCAGGGCTGGCAGTTCAGCGCGTTCCTCCGGGACATCTCGGCCAGCAAGGATGCGGCGGCCTCCGCGCGCGTGGCCAGCGAGCGACTCGAGCTGGTGGCGCGCGCGACCAATGATGCCGTGTGGGACTGGGATCTCGGGACCGGCCAGGTTTGGCGCAACGAAGCCTACACCACCCTCTTCGGATACCGGGTCCATACGGGACTCGGCATGGACAGCTGGGACGATCGGGTGCATCCCGATGATCGCGCTCGGGTCGATGGCGGCCTTCGCCGCGCGATCGATGAGGGGAAGACCTCCTGGACCGATGAATATCAGTTTCGTTGCGCCGACGGCACCCATCGGACAGTCCTGGACCGCGCCTACATCATCCGCGATGCCGATGGAGCCGCCACGCGAGTGATCGGCGCGATGATGGACGTTACGCCTCGCCGCCGCGCCGAGCGGCTCCAGCGCGAAAGCCAGGCCCAGACTCGGCTGATCTTCGAATCCAGCCCGGAGGCCATGTTCGTATACGACGTGGAGACACTGCGTTTTCTCACGGCGAACACCGCCGCGGTCCGCCGGTATGGTTACTCCCTGAAGGAATTGCAGGGCATGACCCTCCACGACATCCGGCCCGAGTCCCAGCAAATCCGGCTGACGTCGATCCTGCCGGAGCAGGGGGACTCCGCTGTCTACTACGACGTGCAGCACCGGACTCGCGACGGCACCCTGCTCGATATGGAGATTCTCACCAATGCCCTGGAGTTTGCGGGCCGGCCGGCCCGGTACGTCCTGGCGCGTGATGTCACCGAACGCAAGCGCCTGGAGGGTCAGCTTCGCCAGGTCCAGAAGCTCGAGGCCGTGGGGCAGCTGGCGGGCGGCATCGCGCATGACTTCAACAACCTGCTCACCGCCATCACCGGGCATGGCGGGCTTCTGCTGGACAGTCTTCCGGAGGGCTCATCCGACCGGCAGGATGTCGAACAGATCCTGCGTGCCTCCGACCGCGCCGCGTCGCTGACGCAGCAGCTGGTGGCGTTCAGCCGCAAGCAGGTCCTGCAGCCCCGGGTTATCGACTTGAATGGAGTCGTGAGTAACACCGAGCGGCTGCTGCGCCGGGTGATCGATGCCAATATTTCCATCCAGAGCCGGCTCGCGCCGGACCTGGGGCCCGTCGTTGCCGACCCGGTGCAGCTTGAACAGGTGATCGTCAATCTGGTGGTGAATGCCCGCGATGCCATGCCCAAGGGAGGCGAGATTCAAATCGGCACCAGGAACCTCGAGGGCGATGAGTGGCGTGCAGGCGAGTGGTCCATCATCCCGGCGGGGCGGTACGTGGAGCTGACCATTCGCGATTCGGGCACCGGCATGGACGAAGCGACCAGGGCGCGCGCGTTTGAGCCCTTCTTCACGACCAAGGAGGTTGGGAAGGGCACCGGACTGGGGTTGTCGAGCGCCTACGGGATCGTCAAGCAGAGCAATGGGTTCCTGTGGGTGCGGAGCGCGCCGGGTCAGGGATCGACCTTCACCATGCACCTTCCTTGGTCCGATCGTCCCGTCGATAATGTGACGCTGCCGGAGCACCCCGCTCGTGTGCCCCGTGGCGTCGAGACCGTCCTGTTGGTCGATGACGACGCGTCGGTTCGCTACGTGGCGCACCGGGCGCTGGAAGGTCACGGGTATCAGGTACTCGAGGCGGCTGATCCGTCGGCGGCCCTCGCACTTGCGGCCGGCAACCCCTCAATACAACTGCTGCTCACTGATATGATGATGCCCGGTCTGACCGGGCGTGAGCTGGCCGACCGCCTCGTGGCACAGCACCCCGGGCTTCTGGTCCTCTTTATGTCCGGCTATCTCGACCAGTCCACGCTCCTGGAGACCAATGCGGCGTTTCTGCAGAAGCCGTTTACCCCAGAGGCCCTCGCACGAAAGGTTCGGCAGGTGCTGGACGCGCAGCCAGGGGCGTAGCCTCAATTGGCGGCTCGGGTTCCGTGAATCGTGACGACTCGTTTTAGTGGGCTGCCCACTTCTCCAATGTCGCCGGTCTGGGTGAAGGAAGTCGGAGTGATGCCGGAGGGGTGCGCCGGCTCGAGCGGATGGGCCTGTTGAAGACATTCGAGCGCCCGCCGGGATTCGCCCAACCGACGGAAGGCGACCCCTTCCAGGAACCATACCTCGGGATCGTCCGGATGAGTGTGGGTGAGCGTATCGAGCATGCCGATCACGCTCCAGAGTCTCCAGCGCTGGAACCACGAGGGAGTGTAACCTGAACGATCAAAATACAAACGCCCATGCCCATTCCGCGGTCTAGCTACCCCCGATTCGAAACGTGATTGCCGTGCGCAGGCGCGTGCGGACCGGAACGGTACCAATC
>JBEPVJ010000278.1:0-4216 GCA_041691095.1 Gemmatimonadales bacterium | reverse complement strand
CCCCACAGCAGACGGGTCTACGGAGAGGGGAGAGTCGGTGGTCACTTCCTGCATGCTAGCCTGTTGGTCCGCTGGCCTGCTTTTCCAATTGGTCCTGGCAATAGCGGTACAGCCCATCGTAGAGCGGGCACTCCAGATCGAGCACTTGCTGATCGGGCAGGTTCAGCAGGAAGAAGCCGTAGGCGATGGCCGCGATGCCTGCCGACTCGGGGAACCGGCCCCGCCAGGCCGCCACATCGGCGCCGCGCACCAGCTCGGCGAGCCGGTGGACGGCGGGATCGGTGATGTTATAGCGGGCGATCACCGCGTCAAAGCCGCAGCGGTCGTCGTGATGGGTTAATTCGACCCCCGGCACATCAAAAGGGATCGCGTCTTCCTGCTGGGCACGGGCCAGCACCTGTTCGCCGGGAGCGAACAGAAACACCGCCTCCGGGTCCACAAACCGGCGAATCAGCCAGGGAATCGCCACTCGATCGATGCGTACGCGCTCCCGCGTGATCCATTTCATCGCCTGTCGCTCCTTTGCAGAACCCCGCCGCGTCACTATAGCAGGCCAAGTAGCCGCCTGTCAAGCGCCCGAATCGGGGCAAAGTGAGCCACCCGGCCCCCACTTGCCGTCCTCCCCCCAGGAGAGTTTGCATGATCGAAGTGACGATTGGAGAGGGCGACCGTCTCGACGGCGCGCTCAAGGCGTTCAAGAAGAAGGTCATCAAGGCCGGAATCCTCAAGGATCTCCGCGCCAAGCGGCACTATCTGAAGCCAAGTGAAGCGAAGAAGCTGAAGTCCGCCGCCGCACGGCGCCGCAAGCGCAAGGCTGCCCGCTTCTAGCTCTCCGGCGGTGCGCTACGCACCGCCTTCCGCCTCGTCGGGCATCCGATCCTCCCACAGCGCGAACACGTTGTCCTCCGGATCCGCGATCATCGCCATAATGCCCCAGGACATCTGGGTCGGCTCGCTGATGAAGCGCACCCCGCGCTCGTGCAGCACACCGCAGTAGTGCACCAACCCCGGTACATAGAATGTGATCCCAGTATGCCGTCCCACCAGCGCCCTCGCGTCGGGATGAACCGCGGGGTGCACGCCCAGATGGGGAGGTTCGAGAAACAGCTCGAGACCGAAGCTGCCCTGCTTACTCACCGGAAGGGCCAGAACATCCCGATAGAATTCGGTCGCCCGATCGATGTTGGTGACGAAAATGGCGAATGACTGTACGTGGTCGATCATCGGGTCTCCAGGCTCCTTGCTGCCGCCACCCAGTTGCGTCGCATCCCCGTCAGCCCGGGACGCTCGAGTGGGGTGTCGCTGAATCGTTCGGTGAATTCCAGCTCGGTCATCGTCGCGAAGAATGCGGGATCCGCCATATCTATCGCGCCACGATCTTGATATTCAGGAATCCGACTCGGCTCCGCAAATCGCTGATTCCAGGGACAGACGTCGTTACAGATATCACACCCGAAGCCCCAGCCCTCGAGTCTAGCCGAGAGAGCATCGGGAATCGGGAAGCGCGATTCGATCGTGAGATACGAGATGCACCTCGTCGCATCGAGCAATCGCGGCTCGAGGATCGCACCGGTCGGACACGCTTCGAGACATCGGGTACAGGTGCCGCAGCGATCATACTCCTCGGCCGCGGCCGGAGTAAGCGCCAGATCGGTGAACACCGATCCAATCAGGCAGAAGGAACCCGACTCGGGCCGAATCAGCATCGTATTCTTTCCGATCCATCCCAACCCGGCCCGCTCCGCCAGCTCGCGTTCGGGCACCGGCCCGTCATCGGCCCATGGGTGGGCGACGGTCGCGCCACGTGCCCGGAGCCATCCCGACAAAAGCCCCAGCCGCCGCATCATTACGCGATGGTAGTCCTCCCCCCGCGCATACTTCGCCACGTTGATGGTCCGCCCCTCTGCCTGACCGCCCGTCCGCCCCTTGTCCGGCAGGTAATTCTCCAGTACTACCACCGCGACCCTCGCACCCGGCACGATCGCTCCAGGCATTTTTCGCTTGGCGGCTCGACGGTGGAGGTAGCGCATCGTGCCGCCGTAACCGGCACGCAACCACGCGTCGAGTGCATCGCCGCGACGACTGGGCTCGAGCGACGCCACCCCGCAGGCGACGAAGCCCAGCGACCGGGCATGCTCCTCAAGCTCGTGAGTCAGCGGCATTGCGAAACCCACATCGGAGCTACGACGAGCTGGCGCTGGGGCGCCAGACACCCGTGATCACCCGCGCACCGCGCTGAAAAGTGATATAGGACCAGGCCCACTCGAAGAAGACGATGACCCGGTTGCGAAATCCGATGAGGAAGAAGATGTGAACCCACACCCAGAGCTGCCACGCGATGAACCCGGTGGCGCGGATACGGCCCAGATCGGCCACCGCGCGCGCCCGCCCGATCACTGCCAGCTGGCCCTTGTCGCGGTAGTGAAATGGCTCGCGCTTGCGACCGGCCAGGTCGGCCTTGATCACCCTGCCGGCGTACTTCCCCATCTGAATCCCGACGGGACATGTACCAGGGAGGAGCGTGTATCCGGCTTGATGGGAAAAGGCGGCGGCGTCTCCCAGTACCAGCACTTCGGGATGCCCCGGGACCGAGCAGTCGGGCTCCACCGCGATCCGTCCCTGCCGGTCCACTGGAACGCCGAGCGTTCGCAGCAGCGGGCTGGCCTCGTTGCCAGCGGCCCAGATCACCGTGTCGGTGGGAATGCGCCAGCCCGCCGCGTGCACGAAGCCGGGTTCGATCAGGGTCACCATCGTTTCGGTGCGAACGTCCACGCCGAGCCGGCGCAGCGCGTCCTTGGCCTTGGCGGAAAGGCGGGCCGGATAGCTGGCCAAGAGTCGAGGGCCACCCTCCAGCAGCAGAATGGTGGCGTCCCGGGGATCGATCCGCCGAAAGTCTCGACGCAGGGAGTAGCGCGCCAGCTCGGCGACCGCCCCGGCGACCTCGACACCGGTGGGTCCGCCGCCCACCACCACGAAGGTGAGGTGCTGCTGCCGAGTCACGACGTCGGCCTCCCGCTCGGCCTTCTCGAAGGCGAGAAGTACCCGGCGACGGACCTCGCCGGCATCCTCGAGGTTCTTGAGCCCGGGCGCCAGCGTTTCCCACTCGGGATGGGCGAAGTACGAGTGGCGAGCGCCCGGCGCCAGTGCGAGGTAGTCGTATTCGAGCCGGCTCCCGTCGGTCAGAGTCACTGACCGACCGGCAAGGCTCACCTCTGATACTTCGCCCAGGATCACTTCGACGTTGGACTGATCCCGGAGCACCGAGCGGATCGGCTGGGAGATGTCGGGCGCCGACAGAGCGGCGGTGGCCACCTGGTAGAGCATGGGCTGGAAAAGGTGATGGTTGGTTCGATCCACCACCGTCACCCGCAGTCCCGCGCCGCGGAGCGAGCGCGCCAGGTACAGACCAGCAAAGCCTGCTCCGACCACGACTACCCGGGGGGTCACAGGTGCATTGTCTCCCGGCGCCAGCGGGCGAAGGCGATGACGTCGCGGGCCGGGGGTACCGCATCCTCGCGCCCGTAGGCAGTGTACATCCTCCAGCGCAGGTAGGCGCGGTCAGGCGCGGGAAGAAACGGGGGCTTGCGCCACCAGTCCCGGCGGCGGAAGGCCCAGGCGGTCCGGCAGAGGTCCAGCGCCAGTCGAGGATTGGAGAGCGCCCGCGGCACCAGACGGAACACCAGGCTCACCCAGCTTCCCTGCTCGCTCCCGGCCGCCGACTCTGCTATCATGGCGCGGAATATAGATTCATGGCGGCACTATATTGAGTCCGTGTCCGACCGCCCCCTGATTCACAGCGACCCGCCCGCCGGTCCAACCGAGGACGAGGTTCTCCTCGGCAAGGCGCCTTCATCCGACCGGGTGGAGGATATCCGCAAGAGTGATCCCTGGCGGGTGCTCCGGATCATGGGAGAATTCGTCGAAGGCTTCGAGCGCCTGGGCGATATCGCCGACGCGGTGACCTTCATCGGCTCGGCGCGTACCCCGGAGAGTGATCCGCTCTACGCCCGAGCCACCGAGACCGCCCGACTGCTGGCCCAAAACGGCTTTCCCATCATCACCGGGGGCGGCCCCGGCATCATGGAAGCCGCCAACAGGGGGGCGGTGGAGGGCGGCGGCCTGTCGGTGGGGGTCAACATCGAGCTGCCCCACGAGCAGGGCACCAACCGCTGGGTTCGGCGCAGCGTCTTCTTCCGATTCTTCTTCGTGCGCAAGA
>JBEPVJ010000277.1:0-4220 GCA_041691095.1 Gemmatimonadales bacterium | reverse complement strand
CCAGCGACCCGCTCCAGCCGCAGGTGCTGCTCCCGAACCACCACGTCGACTTCGGCCTCACGCACCTTGATGGCCAGCTCCTGGCGCTCGATCCCGGCCAGCCGCCCGGCGACCGATTTCTCCTGCTGCTCGACCTGCTCGCTCCGCTTGGAAATGCCCCGCTCCCGCTCCTCGGTGCGGTGCTCGGCGCGATCGGCGTCTTCGCGACGCCGGGAGAGATCACGGTCGCCCTCTTCCCGTAGCCGCAGCACTTCCATCTTCCCCTCGAGCACCGCTGCCGACTTGGCCTGATCGGCGTCCTGGCCGGCGCGCGCGATCGTCACCGCAGCCTTGCTCTCGGCCTCGGAAAGAATGTGCGACGCCGTGCTCCGGCGGGCGCGTAGATACAGAGTGATAGCGATGGACGCGAGCAGTGCTCCAGCAACGAGCCCCCCCAGCCAGGGGAGCAGATCCGACGGGGTCATCGAGGTATCTCCGCACGTGGCCGATGGCCACGATAAAGTCAGTCAGCCGGAAGCGAAGCTCCCTTGGCCACTCCACCCCGGCGAGTCGGGGGCAGGAGCCGAGCCAGCCGGTCGCGCATTGTGCCAAGACGAGCCGCGTGCTCGCCGTCGCCTTGCCGGCCCTGGAACAATTCATCGGTGATCGCGAGGCCGGCCAGGAGCGCCGCCTTATGGGCGTCGAGCGACGGAGCCGACGCGCGGATCCGGGCCAGCGCCGCATCGAAGTAGGCCGCGACGTCGCGGGTGTACTCCGGCGGGTGCTCCGAGTTCACCGTGAACTCGGCGCCGCCGAGCTGAATCTTGACCGAATGACGCGAGGCGCTCATGCCGCGTCTCCCGCGCCGTGCTCTTCGACGAAGCGCAACCGGGTCCGCAGCCGCTCGACGTGCTCGCGCGCTCCGGCAATCCGCCGCTTGAGCACCTCGTTCTCACCCTCGAGCGCACCGATCCGGAGCCGGGCCTGGGACAGCTCCGGACCAGCATGGCCTCCCTTACCCTTGGCGCTGGTCTGTGCCAGCTCCGCTTCGGCGCGCTGACACCGGGTGCGCCACGAGGCGAGCTCCTGCTCGACCGCCGCGAGGAGCTGTTCCAGCTCCTCCAGGACGACGCGATCAGTTCGTGCGTAGGGTGACGTCAAGCGACTGTCCCAGCTTCGAGAGTATTCGTTGTACGACGGCGTCGACGTCCGAGTCTCGCAGCGTCCGCTCCCGTCCCCGGAGCACCAGGTGCAGCGTGATGCTGCGGCGCCCGACGGGCAGCTCCGGGCCGCGATATTCATCGGTGACGCCGACCTGCTCCAGCAGCGTACCGGCGGACTCACGCACCAGCGCAACCACGGCGTCGAACGGCACGGCATCGGGCGCCAGAAGTGCCAGGTCGCGAATGGCGGCCGGATTCGTAGGTAGCGGCTGGAACCGCCGTGATGCCCGAGGCGCATCGCTTACGTGCACCTCGAAACCGAACAATGGAGCGGCCCAGGGTGGCGCGTCGGCGGCGAGGGGGCCGGCCCTTCCAACCTCAGCGCCGCCGGCGTCCTTCGCAGTCCAGCCGTTCCCTTCAACTTGCACCGTCGCTCCGGGAATCGCCAGAGATACGGCGCGCTCGAAGAGTCCCTTGATGTCCCAGGCATCGCACTCGGGCGCGCCGCCGCTCTCGGTCCAATGCGAGGGAGTGCGAGTCCCCGTGATGACCGCGGCGGCATGGGTCGTTTCCAGCGGGCGCTCTCCGGGGGGGCCAGGAGAGAATACGGTCCCGATCTCGAAGAGGCGGACGTCCCTGACCTGGTTGGCCCAGTTGACCTCGACCTGGCGTATCAGGCCCGGCGTCATCCGCGCCCGTAGAAAGCCGTGATCGGAAGAAAGCGGGTTGAGGACGGCAACCTCGGGTTGCCCGGTCGATGGTCCGAGAGGCAGCAGCACCACCTCGAGCAGCCCCTCCTCCGCCAACCCCCGCCGAACCAGGTCCGAACTGGTGTGAATCGGCGCATCCACCTGATTGCCGGCGCGGAAGGGCCGCAGCGTGTCGGGAAAAGCATTGTATCCGTAGATCCGGGCGATCTCCTCGATGAGATCGATTTCTTCCCGCAGATCGGCGCGCCACCCGGGCACTTCGACCGCGAGACGATTCTCCGCCGGTTTGTTGACCAGGGTGGCGCCGATCGCGACGAGACACTGCTCCAGCACATGGACCGGCAGCTCGACGCCGAGAACCTGGGCCACCCGCGCGGTGCGCAGGAAGATTCGCGGCGGCGCGACCGGCTCGGGCCAGCAGTCCACGCTGTCGCCATCGAGCCGGCCGCCTGCGGTGGCCAGCAGGACCTCAATGCAGCGGCGCAGCGCCTCGGGGGTCGACTGGAGGTCCACCCCGCGCTCGAACCGCAGGCTCGCCTCGGTGGAAAGGCCCAGCGCCTTCCGGGCGGAGCGGGTCGGCGCGGGAGCGAACCAGGCGCACTCGAGGAAAAGATCGGCGGTCGTGGCGGAAACCTCCGAGCCCTGCCCTCCCATCACGCCGGCGATGCCGACCGGCCCCGCCGCATCCGCGATGACGGTGATCCCGGTGCCGAGGGCGCGGTCCACGCCGTCGAGCGTGACCAGGTGCTCGCCCGGGAGTGCCGTGCGGGCCGAGATGGACGGACCGGCCAGCTTGGCGAAGTCGTAGGCGTGGAGCGGCTGTCCCAGCTCGAGCATCACGTAATTGGTGGCGTCCACCACGTTGTTGATGCTGCGCTGCCCGACCGACTCGAGCCGCTGCCGGAGCCATGCGGGCGACGGACCGACGGCCACCCCGCGAATCACGGCCGCGGTGAAGCGGGCGCAGGACGAGCCGGGCTCGATCGATACCAGCACACTGCAGCACGTCGCAGCATTCCCCGAACGGACCGGATGTGGGATATCGGCGGGGCCGGACGCCGGTTGGGAGGCAGCGATTTCCGGCAAGCGGAACGGGGTCTTGTAGACGGCGGCCAGCTCCCGCGCCACGCCCTTGTGGCCCAGCAGATCGCCCCGCACCGGCGCGGTATCGAGTTCCAGGCGGTCGTCGTCCAGCGCCAGCACCTCGAGGAACGGGGTGCCGGGCGCCGCGTCGGTGGTCAGGGTCATCAATCCGTCGTGGTCGGCGCCCAGGCCGAGCTCTCTCGGGGAGCAGAGCATACCCTCGGAGGCTTCGCCGCGGATCTTTCGCTTCTCGATGGTTAACCCGCCAGGCAGCGGCGTGCCGATCCGCGCGAAGGGATATTTGCCGCCGGCCTCCACGTTGGGAGCCCCGCACACCACGTTGCGCCGTTCCGGAGTTCCGTCGTTCACCGTGCAGATTCGCAGACGATCGGCATTGGGGTGCGGCCGCACCGCTTCGACCTCCGCCACCACGAGGCCGGCGAGGTCCTGATGCAGCGGCACGACCGCGTCCGACGGCGCGCCGAGGAGCGCCAGTTTTTCGGCCAGATCCCGCGCATCTAGCGGGCGGCGGAGAAATGCTTCGAGCCAGCGCCGGGAAACGTTCATCCTCCCACCTGTCCAGCGAGCTGGCGAAGAAACCGCATATCGCCGCCGCTCATCAACCGGAGATCGGGAACGTCGAAGCGCTGCATGGCGGTGCGGCCCGGCCCGAGGCCGAAGGCCCATCCGGTGAACCGCTCCGCGTCCACGCCGCAGTTGGTGAGCACGGTCGGGTGGACCATGCCGCAGCCGAGCAGCTCCATCCACCCGGTCTGCTTGCAGGCGGCGCACCCCTTCCCGTGGCAGATCTGGCATTCCACGTCCAGCTCGGCCGACGGCTCGGTGAACGGGAAGTAGGAGGGCCGAAAGCGCACCTTGGTGGTGGCCGAAAAGAAGCGCCGCGCGAAGTGGGTCAGGGTGGCCTTGAGGTCCACGAACCCGATCCCCTCGTCTACCGCCAGGCCCTCGATCTGGAGGAAGCCGGGGGTGTGCGAGGCATCCGCGGTGTCGTTGCGATAGGCCATGCCCGGCACCAGCACCCGGTAGGGCGGCGGCCCGGCCTGCATAACCCGCACCTGGACCGGCGAGGTGTGGGTCCGCAGCAGCACCCGCTCCCCCGGTCCCTGGGAGAGGTACAGGGTGTCGTGCATGTCCATCGCGGGATGGTCGGGCGGGAAGTTGAGGGCGCCGAAGTTGAGCCACTCGGTCTCGGCCTCGGGGCCGACCGCCACCGCAAAGCCGAGCTCCCGGAAGATCGCGATGATCTCGTCCACCACCTTGGTGA
>JBEPVJ010000276.1:0-4224 GCA_041691095.1 Gemmatimonadales bacterium | reverse complement strand
GCCCCCGAGCTCGAGCGCCATCACCCGCGCAGCCATTGCACTCGGATCGCCCAGCCCCCGATCCACCTCGACGGCGGCGACCAGTCGCCCCAGCTCCGTCGCCGCGGTCGCGAGATCGTCTTCATTCCTCCGGTGAAAGGCGATGAGCCCATCGGTATAGACGTCGACCAGATTTCCCTGCGTCGTCATGTTTTCGTAGCTGATCCGGTTCTTGAACACCGAGCTGCGCCAGTCCTGGGAGTGCACCACATAGTGGGAGCGCATCTCGACCAGCGCGGTATTCCCGCTCTGCAATGGGCCGCTGCCCACGCTTCGCTTGAGAGTCTGGATCAGATCGCGGGCCGCATCGTAACGCCCCTGCTGGATCAAACCGTACACCAGCCAGCTCGAATAGTGACCCGGCACCGTGGCAGTGAGCGCCACGGCGATGCGATTCTGGGCAACCACATCGTCCCACATCCCCATCGCGAGGAAGATGTGAGTCGTCATGTGCTGCGCGTGGGCTGCGTCCGGCGCAATGTGGGAATAAGCTCTCGCTGCTTCCAGTCCCTGGGCGGCATGAAACGGATCGTCGAAGGAATGAATGAGGTAGTGCGCCGCCCCTGGGTGCGTCGGGTTGGCCCGGAACACAGTGTCCGCGTAGTGCGCGGCACGGAGATAAGTCACGGTATCCCGGATGCCCTGGTTGAGCCCCAACAGCGCCAGCGCGTAGAAAGCCTTTGCCTCCAGATCGAGTGGCTCGTCCCGTACCAGGCGCTCCATGACACCGGCGTAGAGGGTATCGCGTCGCTGCTTGGAGCCGGGGCCATAGAGCGCCTCGATGGCTTCCAGGTAGCGTTGCTCCCGCGGTGTAGGCGCCTTGGCTCGGCGAGCCTCTGGACTGTCGGCCAGCCGTACGAGGGCGTTGCGCGCGGCGACCGAGTCCTGCTCGTTCCAGACCCCGTGGTTGTACGTCATCGCTTCGCCCCAATACGACATCGCGAACCCCGGCTCCAGGGTCTCCGCCGCGACGAATTCTTTCTTGGCGCTCTCATACTGAAAGCTGTGGAGGTAGAGCACGCCGGTGATGAACGCCGCCTGCGCCGCGGCCGATCCGGAGGTGGGAAAAGAAATCGTGCCGAGTCGCGGCGCGCCACCAGGAGCCTGCGCGCCAAGCGGCGGGACGAGACAGAGGAACGTGACGGTTGCGGCGGCCAGCGCGCGGGAAGTAATCATAGTGGTTCCTAAGATGCAGCCTGGACCGGATGGTGCCTAGGGGGACAAGGAAAGAGGGGCCGGGAAACTCCCTGACCCCTCGACCCTTCGATCTGCTTCCAGTGGAGGCGCAGGGAATTGAACCCTGGTCCGAACCAGCTTTCAGTATTGCGTCTACGTGCGTAGGCCGGTGTCTCCGCGTGGTCCCGGGCCGGTCCTCGGCCAACCTTCCCGAAACGAACCTCCGAATTTTCTCACCCGCCGCGTCGGAGGACCACGACAGACCAGCCCGGCTTTGCTATTCGACAACGACGCCCCGGACGGGCTTCGTCGCCGAAGGTGCCTTCGCGAGCTTAGCTCAGCTTAGGCAGCCAGCGCCAAATTAGAGTTGGCAGTTGAACGTTTCCAAGCGGTTTAACCAGGGACCTGGACCTGGGCACGCTGCCCTACCTTCTACTGACCCGTCGAAACCGGTCGCCCCCGTGTGGGATGGTGACTAAATCGTAATGGCAGTGGATGACCGCGGCAAGGCAGCCGGTAAATCCTACGGCTCATCGCTCAGAGCCTTCCAGCATGTTTAAGGTGTATTTCTGTCGTCGATTAGGCCGATTACCTCATGTCGATTATCCAAGACAAGTCTACATGTGACCGGAAAATTCGCACCGCATTTCATTCACTGACCGTCAGCACCTCACCCGTCACTGCCACCCGGTCTCTGCCTGCCCGCTTCGCCGCATAGAGTGCGGCGTCCGCCTGGGCAGGGAGCGCCGCTCGGGTCGCCGCTGTCTCGGGACATGCAGCAACGCCGAAGGACGCGGTCAATCGCCACCGTTCGCCCAGCCAGCGCCATTCGCTGAACGCCAGCGCCTGTCGGATGCGCTCAGCCACTTCCCGGCCCCTCTCGAGTGTCGCCAGCGGCAACCAGACGGCAAACTCCTCCCCCCCGATCCGGGCGACCGAATCGTCGTCACGAACCGCCTGGATCAGAATCCTGGACATGTGACGCAGCGCGTCGTCCCCCGCGGGATGTCCAAGCTTGTCGTTCACGCTCTTGAAATGATCGATATCGGCGTAGATCAGGGCGCCCGATGGATCGCCCGGCGACGTCATGACCTCGTCGAATCCGCGCCGGTTCCGGATCCCGGTCAGGGGATCGCGGGCCGCGGCCTCCTCGAGGGCCCGCCGTTCCAGCGCGGCGAGCAACCGCGGGCCGGCCGCTTCGATGGCCGAGCGAAACGCCCCCATCTGCTGGATCGGCTCGGCTCCGCCCGTGGTCCAGGCCGCAATGGCTCCGGCGGGCCCTTTGTCTCCCGGAATCGGACAGACGTATGCGGGGTCGCTTCGCTTGCGGCGGTCGGCCCGGACCAGCCCAAATGGCGCGATCACTCCCGTGAGGGGGCCGGCATTGCCCAGCGTCACCTGCTCTAGCGCGCTGCCCTGCTCCACCCGGGCCTTGATCAGCCGCTTGTCTGATCGAATGGATACGCCCGCAATCTCGACCCCGGCCACGCGCGGCAGGGCGACACAGGTTTCCACGCCCAGCATCTTCTCGAGCTGAATGGCCAGCCGCAGCGCCACGCTTTCCACCGATTCACCACGGGTATCCTGATACTTTGCGACCGCCGCCAGCACCGGGTGCCAGCGATCGTAGTCCAGCAGGCGCGCCAGGTCCCGCTGCGCGCTGGCTCGAGCCCCGGTGGAGCTGTCGTGCGGAAGCTGTAACCCGGCGGCCCGACCGTCCAAGCTCGCGAAGACCAGGGTGCCGGAGCCGAGGCGCTCCACCCCCTCACCATCCCCGATGCGCTGGTGCTCCAGCCGCTCCCGAACCGTGCGGTCCACATCCTCGGGAATACCGCCCTTGGGAATGGCCATCTCGCGGGTTCCGGGGCCGATCAGCCAGGCCCCCGACGCGGCGTTGGCCCGAAGTATCCATTCCAGCAGCGGCGGACCCTCTGCGGGCGCCGGGGGCGGTAACACTTTGGCCTTTCGCGTGCTGACGATCCAGAGTGACACACCGGCGCCGATGATGCCACCTATCACCGCTCCTGCGAGGGCATTGATCATCAGCCGCTCCGCTTGAGCCAGCCACGCTGGCGGAACCACAGATAAATGACGGCACTGATGAGGATCATCAGCCCGAGCACCGCGGGGTAGGCCCACTTGGCGTGAAGCTCTGGCATGAAGTCGAAGTTCATTCCGTACACACCGACGATGAAGGTGAGCGGAAGGAAGAAGGCGGAGAATATCGTCAGGACCCGCATGACCTCGTTGGTGCGATGGGACGCCAGCGCCACATGCATGGCCAGCAGGTTCTGGATCTCTTCGTGAAGCTGATCGGCCCAGAAGTGATAGCTCTCGGCGTTCTCTTTGAGGTCCTGGTAAACCGACTGCGAGCGCTCCCCCATCGGGGTCAGCCGCTGGATAACGCTGTGACTTTGCCAGAGCATCCGCTTGATCAGGCTGACCCTGCGTTTCAAATGGAGGATTTTCTGCAGGGATGGGTCCTTGAGCGCAGGGCTGAAAAGGCCCTCTTCGTAGTGATCCAGAATATCCTCGGCCTGCTGCAACGGCTTTTCATAGGTATCCAGCACACCGTTACCCAGGGCGGCCAGCAGCGTCAACGGACCACACCCGGCTCCGGACTTTCCAAAGCGCTCCCGCAGCGAGGCAAGCAACGGCAGATCTACCCGGTGGATCGTCAGGGCGACGTCGCTACGAAAGAAGATGGCGATCTTGCGGGTGAGCTCCTGGATCGTGCCGGCCGAATCGGGCGCTTCAATGTCGTAGACCCGCAGAATCAGAAAGGTGGTTTCACCGAATTGCTCGTGCTTGGGCAGGTGCTCCGGGTCGAGGCAATCGTGGACGATTGAGGCGGGAATTCCATATTGCTTCGCGATGGCCTGGAGGTCGGCCACGCTGGGCGCCGTGACATCCCGCCAGATAAACGGGGGGTCGCCGGTCTGACAGACGGTCTGATCCATCAGCGCCGGGCTCCGCTCTGACGGCCCATCAATCATGTCTCTTATACAC
>JBEPVJ010000275.1:0-4264 GCA_041691095.1 Gemmatimonadales bacterium | reverse complement strand
TTTCGGTCGTCACGATTGAGAGGCCGTCGATGTCTAGTCCGCGGACATACGCCATGACCGCCCCTGCGGGAACGAGTCTAAGGAGAACATCGGACGCCGTACCATCACTCTCGACGATCGCGGCGCGCAATAGGTCCCGGATGGTGAGCGAGATGCCGCCCACAGGATACTGCTCCCGAATGGGACTATGGACTGGAGCGATGTCTGTACTATCTACGCGAACAAGCTGATCGAGCCGGAATTCACCACGGTCGAGTCGCTGCATCACGGCCATAGCGATCGGCAGCTTGTAGACACTCTGCATAGGAAAATGCTCAGCCCCGCGCACCGTGACCAGTTGAGCGGTTTCGATAAGCTTCATGGCAACGCCGATGTGCCCATCAGTGTTCGCAGTGAGCGCTGTCAGTGTTGCCAGCAGACTGTCCGCTGGACACGAACCAGCGCCAATGATCCACGCCATCAATAACGCGTTCATCTCGATCATCCCCGAGTAGGCCCAACGGATCGCGCTTCTGCTGCGGCGCGCTGCTGAAACTCAACTCAGGCGGCAGAACCCCGCGGCGCTGAATGAGTATGACTGTCCAGTGTAGAAGGATTGTCACCGATGTTGCGGGACACTTCTGTCAGCTTGGAAGCAGACTCGCCATTGGTCGTTGACCCGAATACTCCATTGCCCGGTGCGATTCCCTGCCAGCCTCTCTAAGCGACTGCCGGGTGCGACCTCAAGTCGTCGAATCGTATGGCCGCATCGAGCATCCGCAGTTTGCGCAAACCGGCGTGTTGAACGTCCGGGCCCCACTTCTTGACGGCCTCCCGGCGAAAGATACCCCCGCCACATCGACCACACACGGCAGTCGGCGGCGCGTTGCGGTTTCGCCATGGCGCCGCCACAACCCCGGGGAGTAGGTTAGCCGAATGAATCGCCCCTGCTCAATATCCGGTCGGGTGCTTGCCGTTGGCTTCTTGCTGTTCGTCGCCCTCCCGGTCTTCGGCGTCGCCCAGCGTCCCCAGGAACGCTTTGCCTCGTGGTCCCGGCCCGGGTTTCCCCCCGCAGAATACCAGGCCCGGCGCACCCGTCTCATGGAGCTGCTGCGCCGGGGAGGAGGCGGGGTATTTCTGATTCCCAGCGGATCGGGCAGCACCACCGGCGACACGTTCCGCCAGGCCGATAACTTTCTCTACTTCACGGGACTCGAGCTCCCCAAGTCCATGCTCTGGGTGGATGGCGACCGCGGCGCGATCCTTCTGTTCACCCCGGACCGGGACCCCCGCTGGGAAAACAGCGCCCGGCCCAATGATTTCCCCGGCCGGCTGTTGGGTGCCGATCCTGCCGTGCGTACGCTGGCGGCGGTGGATTCGGTGCTTCCGGCGGATTCATTGGCTCCGTGGCTCGATCGCCTCGCACGCACGGGCCGGCCGCTCTGGCTGGATCGGGCCGGTGCGGTTGGCGGGCGTCCGGCGTTGATTCCAGAGGAGGGATTCACTCCCGACCTCGAGGTGCGGCTCGCGATGGCGGCTCGCTACCCCCATCACACGGTGCGCGACGGCTCCGCGATCATTGCCCGGCTCCGGATGGTGAAATCGCCGGCAGAGGTTGCCGCCATCGGGAAATCCGTCGATGCCGCGATGGTGGCGATGCGGCGGGCGGTGGCCGGTGCACAAGCCGGAGTCACCGAGCGCACGCTCATCGGCCAATTCGAGGCGGAATGCCGCCGCGAAGGGGCGGCGCGGGTCCCGTTCACGCCAATCGTCAAGTCGGGCCCGAACGCGCTGTGGCCGTGGCGGATACTGGCCAGTCACTATGACCGCCGCGACCGGGCGCTGGCCAGCGGCGACATGGTGATCTTCGACGTGGGCTGCGAGCTGGATTACTACGCCAGCGATCTGGGCCGCTCCTTTCCGGTCGGTGGACGCTTCTCGCCGGCGCAGCGCCGGGCGGTCGAGCTGGTGACGACGGTTTCCGATTCGATTCTCGCGGCGATCCGTCCGGGAGTCACCTTCGCCGCCCTGCAACGGACGGCGCTGGCGGCGATTCCCCAGGCAGAACGCCGCTTCATGCAGACGGGGAGCTACTTCGGACACCATATCGGCCTGAGCGCCGGCGACCCGTCCAATCTGGAGGCGCCGCTCGCGACGGGCATGGTGTTCACGGTGGAGCCGTGGTATTACAACCATGGCACCGGCATCGCCGCGTTCATCGAGGACAACGTGGTGGTGACCGATGCGGGAGTCCGGGTGCTGAGCGCGGCGTTGCCGCGAGCCGCCGCCGAGCTGGAACGGATGATCGGGGGCGGCGGCCCCGAACCCAGCAGCGTGCCGGCGTTGCCGGAGCCGCTCACGAATCACGCAGTGGCCGGCGGTGTCATCCTGGGGCGCTGGCAGATCTTCGCGATGCTTGGCGTGGATTCCACCAAGCGGTGGCGGGGGATCCACCCCCGGGGGTGGACCTGGCGAGAAGGCGCCGATGGGTGGCGCGAGCTCCCGCCGGTGCCCGGGCCGCTGGGGCGGCTCGCCGCCACGGCCCAAGTGGTGCGGGGACGGGTCTACCTTTTCGGCGGCTATACGGTGGACTCGAGCGCCGCGGAGCGATCGGTGCCCGCAGTGGACATCTACGATCCGGCGCTGGACCGGTGGACCGCCGGCGCGCCGATTCCGGTACCGGTCGACGACGCGGTGAGCGGGGTGTACCGCGATTCGCTGATCTACCTGGTGTCGGGGTGGCACGACAGCGACAACGTCCGCAACGTTCAGGTCTACGACGTTGCGGCGGACCGCTGGAGCACCGGCACTTCGATTTTGGGGGCCGGGGTCTTCGGGCACGGCGGCGGGATCGCCGGCGATCGGGCGGTGTATATAGACGGGGCAATCCGGAACACCGGCGCGCCACGCTACGTGAACCAGCCGCAATCATGGCTGGGAAGCCTTTCTCCGGGGCATCCTGACTCGGTGGCCTGGCGGCGCCTCGCGGATCACCCCGGCCCGGCGCGCTACCGTCCGGCGGTGGGGAGTTGTGGGCCCTATGTGGTGTTCGCGGGCGGGACCGACAATCCCTACAACTACAACGGCATCGGGTACGACGGGCAGCCCTCGAAGCCGCTGGCGGAGGTGATGGCGCTGGACACCCGGACCGGCGAGTGGCGCGCGCTCGCCCCCGCGCCGGTGGCGACAATGGATCATCGCGGTCTCCTGATCCGGGGCGACACCGCATGGATCGTGGGGGGCATGCAGTCGGACCAGCGGGTCCGCGCCGAGGTCACCCGATGGACCCTGGGCATCTGTCCCCCGTGAGCGCACTCCACACCTAACCCGGAACCAACCCATGCGCATGCGAATCATGGCCGGCTCGCTGATTTCCTTGTGGCTGATGGTAGGCAGCGCCAGCGCCCAGGCCATTACCGCGGCGGACGCCCGCAGTGCCGAGGAGGTAAAGGCCACCCTGGTGGCAATGTGGGCCGCGATCGAGGCGGGCGATGTGGACCGATACGCCTCGTACGTCCATCCCGATTTCACCCAGTTCGGGGAGCGCGACGTGTACCTGGCGTCGGGCAAGGCGGAGGAAGTGCGGGCAATGGCCGGGTACCTGAAGCGCGCCAGCCAGGTGCACACGGTGATGCATCAGGCCGCGGTGACGGTGCGCGGGGAGGTGGCGTGGGTGACGTACTACTGGACCGACGAGGGGGTGCAGAACGGCGCCCGATTCACCAGCCGGGGAAAGTCCACCCGGATCTTCGTGCGGGAGCAGGGGCGCTGGCTCTGCATCCATGGCCACTACACGGCGATCCCGTAGCTGCCAGCCATGTAACTCAAACGGAGGCGTGCCATGGGTCTCTTCCCGCTGGGCGACGACGATAGCAACCGGAGAACGACGCCGCTGGTCACCTGGGCGCTGATCGCGCTCAACGTCGTCTTCTTCCTGATCGAGATGAACGGCGGCGACGCCTTCGTCCAGCGCTGGGCGTTCGTGCCGCGCCGTTTCCTGGCAAATCCCGTCGCGGACGTGCCGACGCTGTTCACGTCGATGTTCATGCACGCGGGGTGGCTGCACCTGGGCGGGAACATGCTGTACCTGTGGATCTTCGGCGACAACGTGGAAGACCGGTTCGGGCACGCCAAGTTCCTGGTCTTTTATCTGCTCTGCGGGCTGGCGGCCACCTTCGCGCAGCTGGCGTTCAACACCGGCTCCGACGTCCCCAACCTCGGCGCATCGGGAGCCATCGCCGGGGTGCTGGGTTCCTACCTCCTGTTGTTCCCCAAGGGTCAGGTC
>JBEPVJ010000274.1:0-4265 GCA_041691095.1 Gemmatimonadales bacterium | reverse complement strand
ATAAGAGACAGGCCCACCCCGGCCAGCTCCCCTGGTTTGAATCCCCGAACCTCGCTTCCGACCCGGGTCACCCGCCCGGCCACTTCGTGCCCCGGAATGCAGGGGTAGACTGTTCCAGCCCATTCGCTCTTCACGGTGTGCAGGTCGGAATGACAGACGCCGCAGAACAACACGTCGATCTCGACGTCTTCCGCGCCGGGCTCCCGGCGCTGGATGCTGTGGGCCCGAAGGGGAGTCTTCGGATCGAAGGCGGCAAACGCGGATGTGGTGCTCATGGTCGTCCTGGGTAAATGAGAGAAAGCGCCTTTGCTATATTAGCGGATGGCCATCACCGATGCCCGGCAGCTCTTCGACATTCCGGCCGACGTTGCCTATCTCAACTGCGCCTACATGTCTCCGCTGCTGCGAAGCGTGCGGCGCGCCGGCGAAGCGGCGGTGGCGCGGAAATCCCGGCCCTGGGAAATCTCTCCGGCCCACTTCTTCGAGGCATTCGAGGAGCCGCGTAGCGGATTCGCGGCCCTGATCGGCGCGCCAACGGATACCGTCGCGATCGTTCCCTCTTCGAGCTACGGGATGGCGGTCGCGGCGCTCAACCTTCCAGTTAAAGCGGGGCAGCGCGTGCTGCTGCTTGACGAGGAATTTCCAGCGGCGATCTACACCTGGCAGGCCCGGGCGCGGGCCGTGGGCGCGGACGCCGTGCTATTGCCGCGGCCCGCCGATGACGACTGGACCCGCGTGGTGCTGGAGGCCATCGACGAGCGGACCGCGGTGGCGGTGCTTCCGCAGTGTCACTGGACCGACGGCGGCCTTTTGGACCTGGGGCGCATTCGTGCTGCGCTGGACCGCGCCGGCGCCACCCTTGCGCTCGATCTTACCCAGACCCTCGGCGCGCTGCCGCTCGATCTCGCCGCGGTGCGCCCCGACTTCATGGTCGCCGCGTGTTACAAGTGGCTGCTGGGGCCGTACAGTACCGGCTTCCTCTATGCGGCGCCACAGTGGCACGACGGGACGCCGCTCGAGCAGACCTGGATTGCCCGGGCCGGATCGGAGGACTTCTCGAAGCTGGTGCAATACCACTCCGAGTTCCGCGGCGGCGCGCGGCGCTTCGATATGGGCGAGCCTTCGAATTTCGCCCTGGCGCCGATGGTGACGGAGGCCCTGCGCCAGCTCCAGGAGTGGACCATTCCGGCTATCCAGAAATCCCTGGCCGCCTATTGTGATTCGATCGTCAATGCGGTCGAGCCGCTGGGATTCACCGCGGTGCGGTCCGATCTGCGAGCCGGGCACTACCTGGGCTTGAGACATCCGGCGGGCATCCCGCCAGGCCTGGCCAACCGGTTGGCGGAACAGCGGGTCTTCGTGAGCCTTCGCGGCCCGTCGCTCCGGGTGACGCCGCACCTCTACAACAATGCCACCGATCGGGAGCGATTGGTGGCGGCGCTCGGCTAGCGCGCTCCGATGCGTCTGATCAACCTCTTCTATGCTTATCGCTGGCTGATCGTTCTCGCGCTGTCGCTTGTCCTGGTCGAGAATGTGGCGTGGATCCTGGAGCCGTACCTCTTCGGCCCGGTCCTCGACGCGCTGATCGAAGTGGCTCGGAAGGAGCAGCCGCGCGGCGCCGCCACCGTTCCGCTCCTGCTCTGGATCGGGGCCTTCGCCGTAAATTCGGGGGTCGGCTCACTCCGACGATCACTCGATCCTCGGGTCTACCTGCGGGTCTATGCGGATATTGCGGCGGGCGTGGTCCGAGCCGGCCGGGAGCAGGGGGCAGCCCCGGGGGTGATGGCCGCGCGAGCCCAGCTCGCCCGGGAGTTCATCACCTTCCTCCAGTACTCGGTTCCGGAAACACTGGAGCACGGTATTGCGATCGGCGGCGCGCTCATCGGGCTGACGTTCTTCGACTATCGCATCGCGCTGGCGTGCGCGCTGGTGATCGTGCCGATGCTCATGATCCGGCGAATCTACGGGCGCAAGGTGCTCGGGCTCCAGCGGGAGGTGCACGATCGTCTCGAAGCGGCCTTCGACACCTTCGTCGGGATGGATGCGGCGCAGGTGAGGAACTACTACATGGAGATCGCCGGCCCGCAGCAGAAGATCGCGAACTGGGGAGCGACCTCCTTCGGCCTGATGCGGCTGGTGCTGCTGGTGGTATTTCTGGTGGTGCTCTTCGTGTCGATCGATCTCGACAACTTCACCATCGGACAGCTCTATTCGATCGTGGCCTACCTGTGGACCTTCGTCACCGCGTCCGAGTACCTGCCGGAGCTGATGGAAAGCTGGACGTCGGTACGGGACCTGTCGCGCCGGCTCCGGTCGGGAAGCTAGGCGGCACCGGAGCTATTCCGCTCTGAGGGTGATTGCGGGATCGATCCGCGCCGCCCGCCAGGCCGGCACCCAGCTGGCGATGGCGGAAACGATCAGCAGCAGCAGGATGACGCCGACATAGGTGACCGGGTCCAGTCTCGACACGCCGAACAGCAGCGTGGCCAGCGCCTGGCTCGCCAGGACGGCACCGATCAGCCCCAGTACGACCCCGAGGGTGGTGAGTGTCATCCCCTGGCGCGCCACCAGCGACAGGATGCTGGCGCGCGACGCCCCCAGCGCCGACCGCACTCCGATTTCGCGGGTGCGCTCGGTTACGCTTCCCGATAACACGCCGTAGATCCCGGCGGCCGCGAGGACCAGCGCCACGATCGCGAAGGCCGCAAACAGCACCATCACGAAGCGTCGTTCCGCCGCCGTGGCGTCGCGCAGGTTCTCCATCGTCGCGATGCGCACCACCGGCTGGTCCTTGTCGACCGTCCAGACCGCCGCCCGGGCCGCGGGCGCGACGGCCGCCGCGTCTCCCCACGCCCTCATCACCAGGGACATCACGAAATCCGGGCTGTGCCACTGGGTCGTGGGGATGTAGACGGCCTCCGATCGGGATGCCGCCAGGGACATCTGCTTGACGTCTCCCACCACGCCCACGATGGTGTACGGAGGCGAGTCGGGGGAGCCGCCCAGCCGCACATGCGCTCCGATCGGATCGGCCCCCTGGAACTTGAGCCGGGCAAGCGATTCGCTGATCAGCGCGACCGGCGGAGTGGCCGCCCCGTCGTGCTCGTCCAGCAGGCGGCCCTTTCGGAGCGGAATGCCCATCATGGCGACATAACCCGGGCTCACCGCGTAGCGGAACGCGCTGTACCCCTCGACCGGCTTTCCGGGAGCCGACTCGAAGACGGCGCCGTACTCGTCGACATCTCCGCTGAGCGGCAGCTGCGAGGTGAGCGCCGCATCGGCGACGCCCGGCACCTGCCGGATAGCCAGGAGCGCCTCGTCGAAGAAGCGGTAGCGCGCGCTGTCGGCGTCGAAGCGATGACCCGAGGCCAGGACCTGCATCGTGAGCAGGCGAGTCGCGTCGAATCCGACCGACACGGCAAACAGCCGCTCGATGCTGCGGAGCAGGAGACCCGACCCGACCAGCAGCATGAGGGCCAGGCCCACCTCCGCCACCACCAATGCCCCACGGGTGCGATGATGCCCGCCGATCAGGCGGCTCGATCCCCCGGTGAGGTCGTGGCCGGGTCCGCTGCGCGCCGCCTGAAGCGCCGGTACCAGCCCAAAGGCAAGCCCGATGAGGGTCGTGACGATCAGTCCGAAACCGAACACCGGGCCGTCGACCCGGATCGCGCCGAGCCGGGGGAGGCCCGGCGGACTCAGCGCGACGAGTGCCCGCACGCCGAGCGTCGCGACGATCATTCCGACCACGCCACCCAGCAATGCCAGGAGCAGACTCTCGGTGAGCAGCTGCCGGATCAGGCGTCCCCTGCCGGCGCCCAGCGCGGTCCGCAGGGCAAATTCCCCCCGGCGCTGGACTCCGCGGGCCAGGAGCAGATTGGTCACGTTCACGCAGGCAATCACCAGCACCAGAATCACGCCGCCCATGATCGCGAGGAGCGCCGGCTTGATCCCGCGGGCCAGGTCGTCGCGCAGCGAGGTCACCTCGAAGCGAGTCGCGGGATCGTAGCTGTCGGGATGTTGTTCGGTGAGGACGCTGCGGCCCAGCGCGTTGATCTCTCCGGTCGCCTGCGCGAAGGTGACGCCCCCGCGGAGCCGGCCCACCGTACGGAGATGATGTCCCCAGGCTCGCCCCTCGGACATCCCGTACTGCAGCGGGCTCCAGATGTCCGCCGCGGGAGACAGCACATTCTCAAAGCCCGCCGGCATCACCCCGATCACCTGGTAGCTGTTGTCGTCCAGGGCCACCTGCCGGCCGACGATCG
>JBEPVJ010000273.1:0-4283 GCA_041691095.1 Gemmatimonadales bacterium | reverse complement strand
ACTCTCCCGCGGCGTGACGCACTATGAGATCTCGGGTCCCGATTCGGCGCGGGTCGTTGTGCTGGTCCATGGGTTCTCGGTGCCGTCCTACATCTGGGATTCGACCTTCGCGGGGCTGACCGCCAGCGGGCACCGGGTGCTCCGGTACGACCTCTACGGCCGCGGCTTGTCAGACCGCCCCGACGGCACCTATGACGGCGCGCTCTACGATGATCAGCTCGCCGAGCTGCTCGACTCGCTCAGGGTGACCGTTCCCATCGATCTGGTGGGCCTATCGTTCGGCGGATACGTCACCGCGCACTTCGTGGGGAGCCACACCTCTCGCATCCATACGCTGACGCTGGTCGACCCGGTTTCCAGCGGGACACCGCTACCAGCCGTCCTCTCGGTGCCGGTGCTGGGAGCGTGGATCTGGCAGACCGCGCGGGTGCCGGGCATGGCCAACAACCAGCTCTCCGACTTCCTGCACCCCGAGCACTACCCGACCTGGCCCGACCAGTACCGTCCCCAGATGCGTTACCAGGGGTTTGGCCACGCGCTGCTCTCGACCGCGATGCTGGAATCACACACCAACTTTGATTCGCTCTACGCCGGAGTGGCGCGAACCGGCGTTCCAGTGTTGCTGATCTGGGGCAAACAGGATCAGACCGTGCCTATTGCGCTGTCCGACGTGGTGCGGCGCAACATTCCGGCGGCTGAGTTCTTCCCGGTCGACTCGGCGGGGCATTTGCCGCATATCGAGCATGCGCAGGAGGTGACCGCGCGCCTCTCCGCGTTTCTTGCGGCCCATCCCTAGGCACCCAACAGCCCTATCGAAGGGATCGCCACGCTCCGCGCAGTACCATGCCGTCCGGCGCGCGCAGCGCCTTGACGCTGCCCAGCGGGTTATCCCGCAGCAGCAGAACGCTTGCCTCGGCGCCCTCGGCGACGATGCCCAGGTCAGAACGGCCCAGAAAGCGTGCTGCCTCGGAGGTCGCCAGGCGCAGGGCCTGATAGGGCGTGAGACCGGCGGCGACGAAGTCATCGAGCTCGTCGTGCAGCGACGTTCCCGGCGCCACGACATCGATTCCGGCGTCTGTGCCGGCCAGCAGTTGCGCGCCGGCATCGAACAGCTGCTTCACGAACAGCCTCCGGTTCTGAAGGATGGTCGCTGTCTCCGCCGCTGAGTGCTGCTTTCGGGCAATTTCTGCGTAGATGGCAAGGGTCGGGCAATTCCACACTCCGGCCGACACCGACGCCGCGACCAGCGGGG
Source organism: Gemmatimonadales bacterium (assembly GCA_041691095.1). GTDB lineage: Bacteria > Gemmatimonadota > Gemmatimonadetes > Gemmatimonadales > GWC2-71-9 > JABFSM01. The sequence continues at coordinate 3,031 of JBEPVJ010000273.1, read as the reverse complement.
CGTAGCGCGCCGGATCGGCATCGGCCCAGCCGAAGGTCCCCGGGCTCCCCGAGCGGCTGACCGCGCGATCGTAGCCGGTGAAATGCTCGATCGATTTCATGCCGGCGGCGAGCGCCCTGTGGATATCCACCGCCCACGGCACGTGGCCCACCGCAATCATCCCGAGATCGTGCGCGGCCGCCATGACCGAATCGAACACCGCCGGCGAGAGGCGGGAATACACCTTGAGGTAGGCCCACCCGGCGTCCTTCTGTACCTGTACGGCCGCGCGGGCGCTTTCGGGCTGCATCAGGAGCACGGTGAGGGGCCACTGGGCCGGGGGGCCGTCGAGTCCCGGGCTCGCCGAGACGATGGTGGGGCCGAGGCGGGTGCCCGCCGTGATCTCGGCGGTCCAGGCGTGGAGCTCGGGAAAGCCCCACATGTTGCGCACCGTGGCGATGCCGTTGGAGACGTAGGCTTCCAGGTCGGCACTGCGCAAATGGACATGCATGTCGATGAGTGCCGGGGCGAGAAACCGCCCGGCGCCCTGGATCACGGTGGCGTCGGCTGGCAATGGATGGCCGCCGACGGGGCCCACCCATTCGATGCGCCCATCGCGAATCAGAACCGTCTGGTGGCTCGCAACCTCGGTGGAGCGCATCGTCACCACGCGCACGTCCACGATGGCGAGCGGTGTGGCGGCCGAGGTGGATGCTGGATCGGCGGGACGATTGGCGGCGGCCATCCCGCTGTCGGCACAGGCGGATATGATCAGCGCAGCGAGCTTGCCGAAGCCTCGAAGGCGATGGGGCAGTGCGCTCAACTCGGCCACGGACAACTCCGTTCTCGGGTCAACCAGGCAAGGAAGCTGCAGTCACGAAACGAATCTTGAACACAATTGCGGTCGTAGGGTCTGCATAACAATACCAGGAATGCAAATGCGCCAGGCACCTCCGCGGCGGTCGAGCGAACCGGGAAACGGCATGATCACCTTCGCGAGAACGCCACTGCTCGGAGGGATGACGCTGCTCCGGGGCGAGGGCTTTACCGGTCGCTACCGTGCCCATCTCCACACGACGCCCGTCATCGGCGTGGTGGAGCACGGCCGGCTCGGCGTGACGGTTGGCGGGGTCACTCATCTGCTGTCGCCCGGCAGCATTCTTCTGCTCGATCCGTTCCAGGTACACGAGGAGTTCTCAGTCGAGCCGGCGGGCTGGAGCTTTCGTTATTTCTTCCCGGGCAGCATGCCGTTCACTCACCGGTTCGGGGCTCCGGTGGTGCAGAATGCCGGGCTCGCACGAAGCCTCGTCCGGGTACATCGGTCGCTCATCGCCGAACGGGAGACACCGTCGGCAGCATCGGAGACGGAATTAATCGATGTGGTACGCCGGGCAGTAACTCTTGCGCAGCACCAGGGAGTCCCGCGAGAGTCACCCGCCGCGGTAGTGAGGGTCCGCGCGCTTCTGCATCAAGCGTCCTCCGACGGTATCCGACTGAGCACGCTGTCTCGTGTGGCGGGGATGAGCGCGTATCACCTGGTGCGTCTGTTCCGCCGGGAAATCGGACTGCCGCCGCACGCCTACTACGAGCAGCTCCGGATCGCCCGGAGCAAGGAGCTGCTTCACGACCAGCGCAGGTTGTCCGACGTGGCATGCCTTGTGGGGTATAGCGACCAGAGTCATTTCACACGCCAGTTCGGAAGCGCCGCTGGCGTGAGCCCTGGGAAATACGCTGCCATGGTCGGCGCTCCGGGAAAGCGCCTGGCGCTGCCCCAGCGCGCAAGAGTATTCAATACGACCAGCGCACTCCGCGCCGAGAATACGACCCACGGGTGAGCCATCCGGCCCGGGTCTATTCTGCGGGGAGCTTTTCATGCAGACGTTACGAACGATGTGGCTGGCACTGGCCGCGAGTATGGTCCCAGGTTGCAGCGGCTCGAACACCGCGACACCTCCTCCGCCCCCGGCGCAATCCTCCTTTGCCGGGACCTACCCGACCCGGGTGACATTAGTCCAGAGCGGTTGCGGTCCAGTCACCGTGCAGGACAACCCGACGGTCGTCGCTCATGTACCTGAAACGTCGTCTTTGACCCTCACCCACGCCGGACAGGAATATGCCGGTACGGTGTCCGCCACCGGCCGGTTCACCACCGCGCCGAGGGCCGTCGACGTTCAGGATGGTTTCATCTATGCGATTGCCATCACGGGGCAGTTCGCCGGCACCGGCTTCGCGGCCGATGTGACGGTGGACCGCACCGGCAACGGGAGCGCGCCGTGCCGGTATACCGTGCATTGGGTGGGGATGCCGGGCTAGCGCGCCGAGCTTGGGGCGGGGCGGCCGATGGACAGATATATTGGCAGCTGACCCCCAACCCCTGGCCCCAATGAATCCGGCGACTGCGCGGCTTCTCCGTTACATCACTCTGCTGCTGGTGCTCCTCATCATTCTGATAAACGTCCTCGGGATGCTGGAGTTGATTCCGAAGGTGGCCAAGCCCAGCGAGCTCAATATCCTGGCCTTTGCCCTGGTGCTGGTGGCCTTTGCATTGCGGCGGCGGGGACCGGGGCCGACGCCGTAACCGCCGGGCGCCGATGACCTCCCGACGCGATTTTCTCGAACGATCGGCGCTGTCCGCGCTCGGCTTGTCGCTGCCATTGACCGTGGCTGCCGAGCCCGGCCTGAGCGGACCGCTGCCCCGCAGCTTTCTCGACATCCATCGCAGTCCAGACGCGATATTCGCCGACACTCCAGCTGGAATCCAGCGACTGGTTAAGGGACCGGCCGGCAGTTGGACCGGGGGGAATCTCGCAGTGTCCGCAGTAGCAGGTCCCGATTCGGTTCGCGTCGCGCTCTCCGCAGTATCGGGTGGCTCCGTGACGCGGATACATCTCCGCTGGCGCGGCGCGATCCCCGGCACTCCGCTGATCCTCGGGGACGCCTGGGAGCGCGGCTACGGCGACTTGGAGTGGCGCGGCTGGGTGCCCGATCGGGTGATGCCTTGGTACTTCGCAATTCACGACGGTGCGTTCACCCACGGATACGGGGTCCGCAC
>JBEPVJ010000272.1:0-4293 GCA_041691095.1 Gemmatimonadales bacterium | reverse complement strand
AGGTAGAGGGTCGCGGAGAGCTGCACCCCGTCGGCGCGGTTGTAGGTGATCTGCTGCCGGGTGACTCCCGCGAACTCCGGCGCCGGATCGGTGAAGTGGGTGAGCTGGGACCACCCCGGTCCGCCCTTCTTCTTGAGATCGCGAATGAAGTAGTTCGGCGGCTCGGTGGCCGACTCTCGGCGGGTTAGGAAGCGCCCCAAATCGGGATCGAGAATCGCAATCGTCTCCTCGTAGTACGGGGCTTCCGATCGCATCAGCCGCAGAGTCTGGCCCGTCGCGAGATCGATGCGGTCGACAAAGGGACGATCTCCCTCGTCCGAGGCGCCGTCTCCGGCAAGGAAGGCATATTTGCCGTCCTTGGAGGTCAGCATCACCGGCGCGTTCCCTATGCCAGGCCGGGTGACGAATCGGCCCGGATCAGAATAGCGATCCTCCGAAGAGCGGTCGAACAGCAGGCGTCCGGCCGCCCCCGGCCGCGATGGATTCACGATCCAGGTCCGGCTGCGCCGAGTCCGGTTCCACCCCTCGGTCACCACGGCCACATCGCCGCGTCCCCATACGACGCCCCGGCTCCGAAATTCCAGATCGGCGAGGGTGACGGGTGCCGCGGCGAAGGGTGCGTCCAGGAGGTACAGCCGATCCCGGTTCTTCACCGGGAAAGCGGGGTTGCCCCCGTCCTGCGCCTCGGCCCACACCAGCGTCGCCGGCAGGTCGGTGCGCCAGGAAATGGCCCGCGGTCCCGCCGGCACCGCATCGGCGGAGCGTGGAATGTTTTCCTGAAGCTCCCGGTCCGAGATCACCTTCACCACATGGCCCGTCATGTCCCACACCTCGGTCAAGGTGGGGAATCGGCTGGCCGGCACCAGGTAGGAAAACGGCCGGTGCAGCGTCTGAACCAGGAGATACCTGCCGTCGGGCGAAATCTGGACATCCTGGTGCAGGCCGGGCGGCCCGATCGGCTGATCGGGGCCGGAAAGTGGGACGATGATCAGCTGGTCCGTGAAGTAGTGCTCGAATAACAATTCATCCTGCGGGTTCTGGAGCAGATCCTCGTAGGTAGGGTTCGGTGCGGGACGACCTTCCGATTCCTGGATCACCGGCCCGGTCGGCACCGTCGAAGCGAGCGGCGCCACCGTACGGCTGGCGGGAATTCGCGCGCACAGCAGGCCGGTGCCTGAGGGGAGCCACTGGCAGGGATTTCCAAATGTCCCGTTGAGCACCGGGCCGGCGAGCACCCTGGTCTCCCCACTTCCTGCCTCGGCCACCCACAACGATACGCCGCCATCCTGGATCTGGGTGTACGCTACCCGCCTTCCGTCCGGCGACCAGATTGCGCTCGAGATCCTCGCCTTCCATGGCACCACGATCCTTCGCGTCTCACCAGGCCCGATGGGCTGGACGATCAACGCCGAGAAGGCCTGGGCGCGGGAAAGCGCATTGGTCAGCGCGTTGATCCGCTCCCCTGCCAGCCGAAGCTCCGGCGCGGCAACTTCCGCAATCGGCGGCAGGCCCGGCCGCTCCAGCATCAGGAACTTGGACCGGTCGGCGTTGAAGGAGACCAGCGGTGCCGAAGGAGCGCTGAGAATCCGCGCGATCACGGGGCTGGGATCCTGATACTTGTCCTGCCCGGATGCGATGGCCGGGAGTGCAAGAATCAGCAGAACGACGCCGCTGTATCGGGCGAGCCGATGAGACATGCCGACCTCTGTCAGGAATGGGGCTGGGTCTGGGGGTCGAGCGAGCCGACCGAGGAAGGAATAGGGGAAGACCCGCCAGGAAGCAAAGAGGCCCCCGCTTAGCGGGGGCCTAGGACCAGCTTACCGAGACCATGGCCTCAGCCGGTGGCCAGGTCCAGCGTTCCGTCCATCGATCCGGCTTCGAGGTCATCCTCGCAGCCGCCGGCATCCATGAGCCGAGCCGCGAGGAGCGGGAGCGCAGCCGGTAGCATCAGTTCCGGGTCTACGCGCATGAGTTGCGCAACCCAGGTGGCCGTTTCCTTGGCCTGGTGCAGGTGGTGCAAGACTGGGTCGAGCATCGAGTCCGCCTTTCTATGACCCCAAGATCTGCGGGGTCTGTCACGCCTGAACGTATATCAGGCAAGAAGAGTTCCACACTTTCTGTAACACCACGGCAACACCGCTCAGGTGCCGCCGTCCCGGGACCGATCGCTCAACGGGTCAAGAGCTTAGGGCGGCTATGCCGGGGCAACGAAGAGGCGCAAGGCTCGAGCGGGTCCGAGAGGCCTGCGAGCAACGCGGGGTAGGAATTACGCAACAGAGGGACACTCCAACCGTGTCATTTCGTCAGCAGAGCAGCGGCGACATCCGCGCCCGCCTCGATTCCCCGCGTCTTCAAATGCTTTCGCTTCGCCTGCTGGAGACGAAGGACGCCCGAGAACCGTGCACGCTATTGCTGTCGTTTCCTCTCGGAGGACGCGAGCCGGCCCACCAGGACGAGCTCACCCAGTCCCACCAGCAGGAAATAGAGAAATCCGAATGCGATCGCGGTGTGGGGCTGGTCGATCCAAAGTCCCCCGCCGCTGAACGCCTGGCGCTGGACCACCTCCGGGGTAATCCCGAATCGGGGCATCGGGGCCAGTACCGTGAGAAAGCAGCAGCCGAGATAGGCCACCACCGTCAGGGCCCAGCTCCCCATCACCACGTTGGCGTCCTGGAGGTCGGTCACCGGCGACACGACCACCCCCATCATCCGGTTGGCCACCAGGATCCAGAAGGAGACGAACGGCCAGATGGTGTGGAAGGCCAGGGAGAATGCCCCCGTAAAGAGCGAGTAGAACACCCCAAACCCGAGAATCACGCCCAGGCGCTTGATCGGTGAGCCCGCCTGAATCGTGGCAGCCCCCATGAATCCGGCGGAATGGATCACGATGAATTCGAGGAGCATCACCAGCACGAGGTGCTTGACGAACTCCGGCCCGAAGGTGTCCGGCCTGAGCCAGGTGATGAGAAAGATTATGGAGAGCGCCAGGTCGGGACCCGCCTGCAGGAGGCCTGCAAGCCAGGCGGGAACGGTGAAGAGTGGCTTCACGGCCGGCGAATGCGACCCATGTCCGAGAGAATCGCGGCGACCGAGACCGGCCGGCCCAGAAAGTCCTGGACCACCACGCGCGCCGGACGCTCGTGACCGAAGCGGTACAGGCGGCTGGACACCCAGGGGTACCACCCGGGATCGCCGGTGGCAAAGGGGCCGTGCTGCGACACCAGCCTGGCCCGAATGTCGGCAATGAGAATCGCGCCGAACGCGTAATTGAGCATGTAGCCCGGGCTGTTGACCAGCTGGCCCCGCATCGCCCACCAGCTCCATTCCGGGTGCGGACGAATCCTGAGGTAGCGACTGGTGATGTCGGCCCAGATCTGATTGGGGCTGATCTCCGGGCTCCGGTAGGACCTGATCTCGAACAGCGACCAGGCGACATCCATCACGATGCCGGCGTATTTGGCTCGAAGCGACGCGTCGAGCGGCGCCGACGCCCCCAGGAACTTGCGCTGCCAGGCCGGCTCGAACATGTCGAGATACGCCAGGTCGGCGATCGCCTCGGTGAACGTGTCACTGTCGGGCCAATCCTTATATGTAGGACGTGTCCGGATCGCCGCGATGTGGACCGCGTGACCCGTTTCGTGAAGCAGCTCCCCCAGGTTATCGAACCCCCCGATCCGGTAGGAGGTAAAAATCCACGGCTCGACCGGGTTACGTCCCCCGAAATCAGTGAACGAAACCGGGTACTTGCCTGGCCGTGGCATCAGGTCGTAGTGGACCCGGAGCTTGACCGGATCGGCGCCCAGCGCGCGATAGAACCGGTTGGTGAGGGGTACCAGGGAATCCAACGGTATTCTCGAGGACAGGAGCCGGCTCTCGGCGCCGGTCATGTAATAGAAATCCCACGGCTCCATCAGCGAATCGGGAAGACTGACTCGCCAGGCATCGAGCACCGCCACCAACCACTGTTCTAGGGTATCGGCCGAGACGCCGAGCGAGCGGGCTCGCGCCGCCATCGGAGTGCGGCCGCCCCATCGGGACACGCGGGCCCGCTCCATTTCCCGCCACGGACTGCCCTCGCCATCGTCAGCGTTGACGCTGCGCCATACCGGCTCCAGCGCCAGGAAGAGCCGGCGCCGACGGTCCGGGTCGTCGGTGCGCCCCAGCAGCCCGAGTATCGACAGGCGATCGAGGGTGTCCCCCTCGAAGACGATGTGGCGAGCCGCGGCACCATAACAGCCGAAGGTTCGGGAGTTGAGGGAGTCGAGCGGCACGGAACGCAGGGCTGCCGGATAC
>JBEPVJ010000271.1:0-4301 GCA_041691095.1 Gemmatimonadales bacterium | reverse complement strand
GCTTCCAACGTTCGTGCCAGAGAAGACATCAGGAGAGAAGCCTCCCCCCCCGCCAGCGGGAGGGGGACGAGAGTGGGGGGCGCGGTATGGAGTGGGGCGGGCGGCCCCGGTGATCTAGTTCCCGGTGGTCCTGGGCCCGAACAGATCGGCGCCGAGATCGAGCCGCGCCGAGCCGGATGCGCGGGCCCGGAGCACGAGGGCGTCGGGACGGACCCGGAGTCCCACCGGCTCGGAGCGATCGATGCTCGCGGAGAGCCGGACGCCTCGGGCCAGCTCCCGGTTCATTTCCTTGACCGCGAGCGCCTGGATCTGCTTCATGAGGTCGGCCCCCGACACGGTGGCCTGCTGGCGCAGGAACTCCCGGATGGCATCGCCCTTCAGCCAGGCCACACCTTGCACCAGCATGCCGGCGCTGGTGGCGTCGAAATCGAGGTCGGGCACGGTTAAGAGGTCGGTCTTTGCATCGTAGCGCGGGGTGCCCTGGAACCAGATCCGTCCCGCGGCGGTGCCGCCGAAGTCGAGACCCAAGGCCAGCCGTCCCCGTCCGATGCCGAACACCTTCACTTTCTTCACCACCAGCTCGCCACCGACGGCCTGGACCTTGGCTTTGTTGAGCTTCTTGGTGAGCACCGCGCTCATCGTCCTGTAGTCGAACGCGCCTTCCACCAGCATCGAGAAGCCTTCCACTTCGCGAATTGGTTCGAGTTGCGGCAGGGGAATCGCCGCGACTGCCGGCTTGGGGCCGCTGAGGATCCGGGGCGAGGCCGAGATACCGATCTGCGCGCCGACGGTCCTTTTGGCTCCCTTCACATCACCCAGGTATACCCCGCGCGGATCGAGCAGCAGCCAGAGGCTGTCGGTGACCTTGATCGGCTGCTGCATGTCGACCCAGATTTTTTCCAGCGGACCCCGCACGTCCAGCTTGGAGAGCTGCTTCTCGATCGTCGGCAGAATCTCGGAGAGGGCGTCCGTCGCGGCGGTCATCACCTTGCCGGTCACATTCAGGTTGAGCAGCGACACCTCGCACTTGTCCCGGTCGGTCTCGGTCAGCGGCGTCACGCTGATATTCTTGGTTCGGATCTTGAGCTGCCAGTCGGCGGTCAGATTCGGCACCACCCGCAACGCGAGCCGAGCCCGGGGCGGCGGACCCTTGGTGCCACACTCGCCGTTGATGTCGGGGCCGATCGGCGGGTCGTACCATCCCCGGCCCTTGTAGCTGACCACCGCGGAGAGCAGCACGGTGTCTCCGGCAAAGGCCACCTTGAAGGGTCCCCGGCTCACTTCGAAGGCGAAAGACTTCCGCTTGGAGCCGGGGATCGGGAGTCGTTCCTCGATATTCCCGTAGCGCTTGGGCACTTCCTGCTCCAGTGCCGCCAGCGCCGAGGCCAGATCGAGCGCGAGCGGAGCCACGATCGTGCCGGGCGGCAGCGGCGGCAGCTGGGGCACCGAATCGGCGTCGAAGCTGAAGTCCCGTGAAGGCTCCGGCGCATCGACCCGCCCGCCACCTTTGCAGGATGCCAGGAGCGGGACCACCAGCAACGTTCTGTGAAGAACACCACGCATGCGAAGCCTCAGGGCGCGCGAGCCCGGTGCGCTCAATGTTGTCCGGGGCCGAAACATAGGGTAAGCTATCTCGCCCCGCTGATTCGACAATTCCGAGCGTCCCTCATGGAGTGAAATATGCTCGAGCCCGTCACGGCGCTTCGCCGCGTGCTTTGCCTGCTCACGATTGCCACCCCTCTCCTCGGCCAGGCCGCCCCGCCCGCCGCCACGAAGCCCGACACCACCAAGCCGGTTGGCCCGTTCGACCGGCTCCGGTTTCGCGTGGTCGGGCCGGCGACGCCCAGCGGACGAATCGACGACTTTGCGGTGTTCGAAAAGAACCCGGCCATTTTTTACGTGGGAAGCGCCACCGGTGGCGTCTGGAAGACGGTGAACCAGGGCACCACTTTCACGCCGGTCTTCGATGGGCAGAGCGTGAGCTCGATCGGCGACGTGACGATCGCGCCCAACGATCCCAATCTGGTCTGGGTCGGCACCGGTGAGTCCAACAACCGCCAGAGCTCTTCCTGGGGCGACGGCGTCTACAAGAGCAGCGACGGCGGCAAGACGTGGAAGAACGCCGGCCTGCGCGAATCGAAACAGATTCCCCGCATCGTGGTCGACCCGGTAGACAACGACGTGGTCTACGTCGCTGCGCTGGGCGATCTCTGGAAGTCGGGCGGTGAGCGGGGAATCTACAAGACCGCCGACGGAGGAATCACCTGGGCGCGGATTCTCGACGCGGGCCCCGATGCCGGCGGCACCGATCTGGTCATGGATCCGTCGAACAACAAGGTGCTGTATGCCGCCACCTACCAGCGCCGGCGCGCGAGTTGGGGATTCAACGGCGGCGGCCCCAACAGCGCCATCTGGAAAACGGTGGATGGCGGGCGCAACTGGGTGCAGCTGGAGAACGGGATTCCTGCGGGTGACAAGGGGCGCATCGGCCTCGATGTCTACCGGAAAAATCCCAATATCGTCTACGCGCGGGTCGAGCACGCGAAGCAGGGCGGGGTGTATCGCTCCGAGGACGGAGGCGCCAGCTGGAGCAAGATGAGCTCCACCAATCCGCGCCCGATGTATTTCTCCCAGATCCGGGTCGATCCCAACGACGACAAGCGGATCTGGGTGGGAGGCACCCAGATGCACATGTCGGAGGACGGCGGCAAGACCTTCAACAACAACGCCGCCGAGCGGATCCACGTCGATTTCCACGCGATCTGGCTCGACCCCAACAACTCCGATCATGCAATGATCGGCGGCGACGGCGGCGTCGGCGTCACCTGGGACCGCTCCCGGACCTACGTCTGGCTCCCCAACCTTCCGGTCGCGCAATTCTACCATGTGAGTTTCGACAATCAGACGCCGTACACGGTATGCGGCGGTCTCCAGGACAACGATTCCTGGTGCGGGCCCAGCCAGGTCCGCAGCCGTGACGGCATCGGCCAGGACGAGTGGTTCACGGTCCAGGGGGGCGACGGCTTCGTGTCGTTGATCGACCCCACTAACCCGCGCATCATTTACGCCGAGTCGCAGGAAGGGTTCATGGCGCGGGTGGACCGGGCCACCAACGAGCGGAAGTCGATCAAGCCGGAAGCGCCGGTGAGCGACACCGCCATCCGGTGGAACTGGGATTCGCCTTTCCTGATCTCTCCCCACGATCCCGCCACCCTCTACACCGGCGGCCACCGGCTGTATCGCTCGACCGACCGGGGCCACTCCTGGAAGGCCGTCAGCCCGGACCTGACGCTGGGCATCAATCGCGATACCATGGCCCTGATGGGTCTGAAGGGGAAGGACATCACGGTCGCCAAGAACGACGGGGTGAACGACTACGGCACGCTGTTCACCATCGCCGAGTCGCACCGGGTGGCGGGCCTGTTGTATACCGGCAGCGACGACGGGCTGGTGCAAGTAACCCGCGACGGGGGCACGGCCTGGACCAACCTGACCGGGAAGATTTCCGGGGCGCCGCGCCTGGCGAACGTCTCGAAGGTCGAGCCTTCGAAATTTGCCGACGGCACCGTCTACGTCACGTTCGACGGCCACAAGGTCGGCGACTACGGATCCTACGCCTACGCCAGCGGCGATTTCGGGCAGAGCTGGAAATCCATCGTCGGAGATCTGCCCCGGGGTCAGGTCGTCCGCACCATCACCGAGGATCTCAAGAACCCCGACGTCCTCTACCTCGGGACCGAGAGCGGCCTCTGGGTGACGGCGGATCGCGGCAAGACGTGGATCAAGGTGGCCGGGAACTTTCCCACCGTGCCGGTCTACGAGATCACGCTGCACCCCAGGGACAACGACATGATCCTGGCCACTCATGGTCGTGCCATCTGGATCCTCGACGACCTGGCGCCGTTCCAGCAATACGCCGCCGCCAAGGCTGCCGGCAATTTCCTCTTCGATATCGAGCCGGCGGTCCAGCGCAGCGTGGCGGACGATCGGGAGCGCGGCTTCGAGGGCAACATGATCTGGCTGGGACAGAATCCGCCGTTCGGCGCTCGAATTCTCTATCACCTGGGGGCCAAGGCCGACAGCGTTTCGATGGTAATCAAGGACGCCGACGGGGCGGTGGTGCGTACCCTGCGCGGCAGCTCCACCAAGGACGGCCTCGCGTCGGGGGTCAACTCGGCCGTCTGGGACCTTCCGGTCCAGCCCCTGCCCGGCCCGGCACCCGATACGCCATTGCCGCCCGGCTCCGATCCCGATGCCAACGGCACGTTCGGACCTCTGGTGCTCCCCGGTGAGTACCAGGT
>JBEPVJ010000270.1:0-4305 GCA_041691095.1 Gemmatimonadales bacterium | reverse complement strand
ATCGAGCCCAGGCGAACCTACATCGTGGCCATGAGCGATTTTCTCCAGGGGGGCGCGGAGGGGCTCACGATGCTGGCCGGCCTCCGCGAGAGACGCACCGGCAAGACCGACCTCGATGCGCTCCTGGTCTACCTCCGTCGATTGCCCCAGCCGATCGTCGCGCCGGCGGCCTTGCGGCTCATCCCGGTGACCCGATGACCGACCTGGTTCCGGTGTTCGTCAACGGCCATTGCATCCGCCTCGAGTCGGGCCAGGCGGTATCGAGCGCGGTCGCGCTGTACGACGCCGCGCTTGCGGAAGCACTCGCCGCAGGCGCGGCCTACGTCACCGACGGGCGGGGCATCCGGCTCCCGACGGATTCTCCGCTCCAGGGCGGCGCCATTCTTCGCGTGGTCGTGAGCGCGCGGCGCGACACGGACGAGGCCGATGCTGACGCGTGAACGGATCGGCCGGATGCCGAAGGCCGAGCTGCACGTCCACCTCGACGGCTCCCTCCGGCCGGAGACGATGATCGATCTGGCGCGGGATGCGAAGGTATCGCTCCCGAGCAACGATCCCGTCCTGCTGCGCCGCCACATGCTGGTGTCCGATGCGCGGAACCTCGAGGACTACCTCACCCGATTCGACATCACGGTGGCCCTGCTGCAGACCGCCGAGGCGATCGAGCGGGTGTCGTACGAGATGGTGGAAGACGGCGCGCGCGACAACCTGCGCTACATGGAGGTGCGTTACTGCCCGCACCTCTCGGTCCATGGCGGGCTGTCCATGGACCAGGTGGTCGAGGCTCAGCACCGGGGTTTTGCGCGGGGTGAGCTGGACTTCGGCATTCGGACCGGCATCATCAACTGTTCGCTCCGGCACTACGATCCGCACCGCTCGGTCGAGATCGCGGAGCATTCGGTGCGCTGCAAGAAATTCGGCGTGGTCGGATTCGATCTGGCCGGGGGAGAAGCCGGGCGGCCCGCCGGTGTGCATTCCGAGGCGTTCGACGTCGCGCTGGCCGGAAACCTGGGAATCACCGTGCACGCCGGCGAGGCCGCCGGGGCCGGGTCGGTGGCCGATGCGATTCGTCGCTGTCACGCGATGCGCCTGGGGCACGGCACCCGGATCTTCGAAGATCCGGAGCTGCAGGCGTTCGTGCGCGACCGGCAGATCCTGGTCGAGACCAACATCACGAGCAATCTGCAGACCCACGCGGTCGCCACGGCGGCGGAGCACCCGGTGCGCCGATACTATGATGCGGGCCTGGCGGTAACATTGTGCACCGACAGCTGGCTGATGAGCGGGGTGTCCCTCACCGACGAGTACTGGCTGGCCCACCGGAGTCTCGGCTTCACCCAAGAGGAGATCCATCGGATGATCCTCAACGCCTTTGCCGCGGCGTTTCTGCCGTGGCCCGAGCGACAAGCACTGCTGGCCGGTGTGGCCCGCGAGCTGGAGGGCATGTGAGCGCCCTGGTGCAGGCGCGCCGCTGGGTGCTCGCGGTGGGACTCCTGATGGTGGGCATCGGCGCGGCCTGGTTCATCCCCGGCGCCACGGGGCGGGGAATCGGGAAGCTGGCGGCGCAGCAGGTGGCGCCGCAGGACAGCGCGCGCCTGGCGCCGGTCTCCGCGCAACCGGTCATCGTGCTCACCCCGCCTCCGACACCGATCACCGCGCGGCTGACCGGCCTGATCGGCATGGCGCTGATCATCGGCATCGGGTACGCGATGTCCAACAACCGGAAGGCGATCCGGTGGCAGACAGTCGGGTGGGGCCTCTCGCTCCAGGTTCTCTTCGCAATCTTCGTACTCCGGGTCCCGTTCGGGAGAGAGCTCTTCCGGGCGCTTGGCGCGTTTGTGACCGGGATCCTGCACTATTCCTATGCCGGCTCGGCCTTCGTCTTCGGCGAGCTGGGCAAGCCCGATTCGAGTCTCGGTGTCATCTTCGCCTTCCAGATTCTCCCGGCGATCATCTTCGTCTCGGCACTGTTCGCGATCATGTACTACCTGGGCGTAATGCAGCTGGTGGTGCGCGCCTTCGCCGTGGTGATGAGCAAGATCATGCGGGCCAGCGGGGCGGAGAGCCTCGATGTGGCCGCCTCGATCTTCATGGGCCAGACCGAGGCGCCGCTCACCATCCGGCCGTTCCTGCCCAAGATGACCATGTCCGAGCTCATGACCGTCATGACCGCCGGTATGGCCCATATCTCCGGGTCGATCATGGCGGCGTACATCGCCTTCGGCATCGAGGCACGCCACCTGCTCACCGCGGTGATCATGACGGCGCCAGGTACCATCATGATGTCCAAGATGTTCGAGCCGGAGACCGGCGTCCCGGAAACCTTCGGCAACGTCAAGCTGGATATTCCCAAAACCGACGTGAACCTGGTGGACGCTGCGGCGCGCGGCACTGGCGAAGGCCTCCACCTGATGCTCAACGTCATCGCGATGCTGGTATCGTTCATCGCGCTGGTGGCGCTGACCAACGGGGCGATGGGGTGGGTGCACTCGCACCTGGCATTCTTCCCGGAAAATCTCCAGACCATCCTGTCCTGGGTCGGCCGGCCGATCGCCTGGGCGATGGGCGTGCCGTGGAAGGACAGCGGCGTGGTGGGCAGCCTGCTGGGCACCCGTACGGTGCTCAATGAGTTCGTCGCGTTCTCGCAGCTGGGGCCGCTCAAGGCCTCGCTCGATCCGCGCTCCTTCACCATCGCGTCCTTTGCGCTGGCGGGATTTGCCAATTTGAGCTCGGTGGGCATCCAGATCGGCGGCATCGGGGCGCTGGCGCCGACTCGCAAGAGCGACCTGGCCAAGCTGGGCTTCCGCGCCATGCTCGCCGGCACGCTGGCGAACTTCATGTCGGCGACGATCGCGGGGATCCTGCTGTGAGCAACATCACCGCTTCCCGCGACATCGTTGCGGGCCATCTGGCGGGGCGGACGCCTGCCGTCGCGATCGTGCTGGGCTCCGGGTTAGGCGGCCTCGCCGACGCGATCACCGGCGCGCTCCGGATTCCCTACGGAGACCTCCCGGGTTTTCACGCCCCGGCGGTGGAGGGGCACCAGGGTGAGTTGGTCATCGGAACCCTGGGCGGGAAACTGGTGATCGCCCAGAGCGGCCGGTTCCACATGTACGAGGGCTATACCCCGGAAGAGAACGTCCTGCCGGTGCGGGTATTCGGGGCGCTGGGTATCAGGACCCTCATCCTTACCAACGCCGCCGGCGGTGTTCGCCGCACCTACGCCGCTGGAACCCTGATGCTGATCTCGGACCATCTCAATCTGACCGGGAAGAATCCGCTGGTCGGGCCGCTGCGCCGGGGCGACGAGCGGTTCCCCGACATGACCGAGGCCTACGATCCCGCCTATCGCGAGCTGGCCCGGGCCCAGGCGCTCAAGCTCGGGATTCGGCTGGAAGAGGGGGTGTACGCCAGTCTGCTCGGTCCCAGCTATGAAACGCCCTCCGAAGTGCGCATGCTGGAGCGGCTGGGCGCGGACGCGGTCGGAATGAGTACGGCCGTGGAGGTCATCGCCGCGCGGGCCCAGGGGATGCGATGTCTCGGGTTTTCTCTGGTCACTAACCCGGGCGCCGGGATCAGTTCGGTGGCGCTCTCACACAAGGACGTGATGGAGGTCGCGGGGCGGGCGGGGAAGGCGTTGGCGACGCTGATCGAAGGAGTAGTGGGAGAGCTGCCTCACCCCGAGTGATGCAGCGGCCCATGCCCACCGCCCAGTCCCGGCGCCCGGGCGATCGCCCGACGCAGATACTCCAGCGCATCGCTGACCGCAGCCTCCAGCGGTCGGCCGAGCGCCAGCCCCGCCGTGATCGCCGCGGAGAGGGTGCAGCCAGTGCCGTGAGTGGATCTGGTGTCGATGCGCTCATGCACGAAGTGGCGCGCGCCTTCCGCCGTCACCAGCACATCAGTGAGCTGATCTCCGGGTAAGTGCCCGCCTTTGACCAGCGCCGCCTTCGCGCCCCGCTCCAGCAGCTCGCGGCCGGCGCGTTCCATGGCCGCCGGATCGTCGACGGTACTGCCGGTCAGTATCGCGGCCTCGTCGAGATTGGGTGTGACGAGCGTGGCCAGCGGGAGGAGGCGCTCGAGAATGTCGCGCTCGGCGTCGGGGTCGAGGAGCCGGCTGCCCGAGGTCGCGGCCATGACCGGATCGAGCACGTACGGCCCGAAGCGGTGCCGCGCGATGGCCTCGGCGACGGCCCGGACCAGCGCGCCGGTCGCCAGCATCCCGGTCTTGAGTGCCGCCGGTTGGAGATCCTCGGCCAGCGCCTCGATCTGGGCCAGGACGATTTCCACCGGAATGGAATGCAC
>JBEPVJ010000269.1:0-4337 GCA_041691095.1 Gemmatimonadales bacterium | reverse complement strand
CGGCCACTTCCGTTCGTCCGTTGTCCTGAAACAGGGCGGGGCCGCCGCTGTCGCCAGCACCGGGCGTGCCCTCGAGGTCGGTTCCCTTCGGGGGCGCGTCGAAGCGGAAGACCAGGAAGCTCGAATCAGCGCGTTCCACTCGATTGGTGGCCCCGCGCTTCTTGTCGTCATCGTGCCGTTCGGAGCGGTTGCCCACGCCAGTCTGTCCATGGCCGACCAGGGTAGCGACGTGTCCGGCCTCTGCCGACCCGCGGTACAACCGGAGCGGGGCGATGCCCGGTACCGGCTCGGTGAGCTCGATCAATCCGAAGTCGTTGGGGCCGCCGTCGACGAATCGCGGGTCAATGTAGATGGCCTTCACGCGGTACGGTCGCTCGAGGAAGCGGACCGTCGGGGAGTCCGATCGCGCCATCAGCCCCCGGGCGACATGGGCGGCGGTGAGCACCCAGCGATCCCCGACCAGGGTGCCGTCGCCCATACGGCGCCCGACCCGTCCGACCGCCGGATACTGCGCGCCGAGTGCGAGATATCGGGCGTCGGGGCGATCGTGGCGGATGACGATCAGCGCCAGCAGGAACAAGAACCTGGTCATGAATTCTCCGAGGTGATCTCAGGACTTCGGACAGGGTGGTGCATCGTACGGCACTTCAATCCGGGATATGGCGGGCTGGCCGGCCCCGGCCCGCCCGCGCGACGAGCGAGTCCAGGGTTGCGCCGACGTCCACTCCGAACACCGGAGCCAGAATGTCTCCGCGACGACGGAGCTCGGCAACATAGGCCCGGTCGGCGTACGTGCTTGCCGGCGGATCCACCTGTACCGATGCGCGCCCTAGATACAGAGTTGCATCGACCTGCGATTCCAGCGGAGGGAAGTCGGCGGCCGCGAGCTGCACTGGAACCCGCTTGCCGCCCACCATCCGGAAGATGGTGATGTCGCCGAACAGGATGTTGCTGCCGGCCCCACCGAGCGAAGTGCCGACGAGCGATGCCATCGTTCCCGGAGTCCAGCCGCTCAGCACTTCCGCCAGGCCGTGCCCGCCGCCGTTGGCCGACCATACCAAAAAGCTCTTCCCGGGATAGCGCTGAGTCAGCGCATCGCCCAGGCCGGCCGAGTTCAGCTTCCGAGGCTTGAAATCCGAGGAGGGGTCGTGCCGGACCAAGTGGGCGTTGCCGATGATGATCAGCGCCTTCCGCCCGCGCGAGAGCGATTCCTCCTCCAGGATTCGAAAAGTATCGGGGTCGCGATACCCGTAATCGTGGGGAAAGTCCGCGGTCGTCTTTACTTCGTCCCAGTCGATCGGCGGATCGCCCAGCAGTACTCGCAGCTGCTTTCCTTTGCCGGCGCGGAGGTTCTCCGCACGAATCAGGGAGAAGAACTGCTGATAGAGCGGTGAGTCCCACACCAGCAGCTGCGTCGTGTTGCGCCACACCAGGCGGATCGAGTCCGGGGGCACCTTCTCTCCCCGGATGTAGCGGTCCATGAGCGGCTGATAGCGGGCATTCCCGAATTCTACGACGAGGTCGTCTACCGCCTTCCGAAACCCCGGCGCGGTCACCAGGCGGGTCAGCAACCGGTGAAATGCGGCTGAGCGGTGGATCTCTCCGAGGGCCACCACGGGATACCGCCGGAACAGTCCGATCAGGGTGCTGACGGCGTTGGTGGGCACCGGCCTCGGCAGCGAATCGCCGGGAGCGCAGCGGGGCAGGGAGGCCCCCGACAAAGGGGAGCCGCCCAGACAGAGGGCGACGATGGATGAGAGACTCAGACGAGACATCCCCGGCATGGTGACTCCTCGAAGGTGGGGAATCGGAGCGGCATCCGGTCGGACACTTCCCCGATCTGTTCCCCTGAACATTTGAGGGTAATCGCCGGTTACTTCCCCGGCAAGTACCGGGTTACATCGCAAACACCGCCGGGAAGAGGGCACGCTGCGGGGGGGCGGATGCGCGAACGATGGAGGCGGAGCCATCCTGCGACATGTGAGCACGAGCGGCGCCAGCTAGGATGCCAGTGGAAGAGTCTGGAGCACGGCGGCGAAGCGCTTTGGTCCCCGGAGGTTGGGGAGGCGTGCTAACTGGATACCTTCCGCGCGGAGGGGACTAGGGCGAGGACGCAGCCCGGGCGGCAATAGCCTCGAACTGCTGCTCGCGGCGACGCGCCCAGCTGGGAAGGCGCAACGCGCCCCAGGCAAACATTGCCGCGCCGGCCACTGCCATGAAGGTGACGCCGACGGCAGACCGGCTGTCGCCCGCACCGCCGAGCACCAGCGCGAGCCAGGTGGCTCCCGCGGCTGCGATGGCCCCCATGCCGGCGGTCATCAACGCTCGGGCACCCCCGTTCGTCGTCTGGAGCCGGAGGCGGTGGCCGGTGGGCGTGGGCTCGACCAATGCTTGCAGGTTCCCGTTGGTCCACTGCCGAAACGGGCCGTCGTAGCGGACCGCGCCACGGGACTCGAACGTGTCGCGCAGGTCCGCCACCAGCCGTTCCCAGTCCGCGTCGGTGAGGGGTCGGTCGAGCTCGACTTTGCGCTTGAGCCCGATCGAAAAGCCCAGGAACTTCCGCGCGACCGGCAGGCCGCCGATGTCCATGGAGCGCGCCGCCTGGGCAATGGCGTCCGGAGAGATTCCCACCTCACGCCCGATCTCCTGCAGCGCCGAGAGCGTGACACCTTTGCCCTCAGCCGAGGCGGGCAGGCTGGCCGGCTCGGTCTGTGAGGCCCGCTCGAAAATCGTCGCGACTTCTTCTTCGGTGTAGCGCCGCTCGCTCATGCACAGGCTCAGCTCAGGGTCCCGGCAATATCGCCGGACCCAGGCGTCGGGAACAAGATTGCGCCGGATCGACCAGTGCCTGCCTCAAGCTGCCATCAAGGTTTGCCCCGGTCCCTCCCGTCCGACCAGCTTCCCTCCACACTCCCGACCCATGAGACCTCTCGCCCCAGTTACGGACCTCCTGATCGCACCACCGGGCCCTGCTCGTGAAGGCCTAGCCGCGCACCCGCAACGGCATCGTCACCATGGTGCGGCCGGCCCACTGTAACCGCTTCTGGAGGGCGAGCGCGGTCTCGTTGTGAAGCATCCGCTGCCACCACCGCTCCTGTCGAAAGATCAGTTTCCCCGCGAAAAAGGTCGTCCGGGCGAACTCGCGTGCTACTTCGTCGCAGAGTCGCTCCGCCTCCTCGACGACCTCGATACCCACTGCCATCCGGCTGGAGGCAGGGAGGCCCAGCCGGCGTGCGAGGTGCTCGTAGCGGTCCAGCATCTCGCGGGTTCGGCGTTCGAGATCGGTGATGGCGTGCTCTCCCTTGAACTCCCCCGAGTCCACCACGCCGACCGAGAGGAACACGACGCCGTGATACAGACCCGGAAAGGCTCGGAGGACGTTGAGCAAGGTGTGAATCCCGACGCCTCCGTACGACGCCACCAGGATCACCGCGACCGGCCGCCGGCGGTCCACATCCCCGATGGTCTCCGTCGCCTGTTCGGCGGGGAGCTCGTCCAGCTCCTCGAAGAGCCGGTCGGTCTGATTCGAGGCGCGGTCGTAGTGCCGGCGGATCAGGCGGCAAAGGGCAATGAGCAGCGCGGTGACCAGGGCAGTGACCCACCCCCCTTCGGCGAACTTCTCGAAGACCGTCACCGCCAGGATGGTGGCGCACAGCGCGAAGCCGGCCCCGAAGAGCACCATACGCCTCCACGCTTCGGGCCGGTTGCCCCGTTCCCGGTTCCAGAAACGCAGCATGGCGAACATGGAGAGTGAGAAGGTTAGAAAGACGTTGATGCTGTACATCACGATCAGGTGGCCGACATCGCCCTTGGTGTAGAGCAACGCCGCCAGCGCGGCGATTCCCATGAGCACGATGCCGTTCTGCGTCGTGAGACGGTCCGACAGTGAGGCGAATCGATGGGGAACCCAGCTGTCCACCGCCATGTTTGCCAGCACCCGCGGGCCATCGAGAAAGCCGGCTTGGGCCGCGACGACCAGGAGGGCGCCTTCCGCAAAAATCGTCACCACTGAAAAGATGTGGCCGCCCGGAACGCCGCTGGTTATCCGCTCGGCGAGCACCGTGTTCATGGTCTTGCCGGCCTCCGGAGTGATCCCCCAGAGGAGGTAGCAGAGCAAGAGGCCGCTGGCCGTGAGCGCCAGGGAGACCGCCATGTACGCCATCGTTCGCTTGCCGGTCTTGACCCGGGGCTCCCGCATCACCGGGAGGCCGTTCGACACCGCCTCGATTCCCGTGTAGGTGCCCCCGCCGAGACTGTACGCGCGGAGGAAGAGTAGGGTGAGGCCGCCGAAGCCAAGCAGGGCGCTCCCCTGGCTGTAGCTCCGGCCCACGCCATGC
>JBEPVJ010000268.1:0-4338 GCA_041691095.1 Gemmatimonadales bacterium | reverse complement strand
AAAAATGCGCGGGCGCGACTAAGAGGGGGCCCGCGCGTGCGGCGAGTGGGACGCTATCCGGTTCGAGCGACCGGCGGGTATGGGGGGGGGGGGGGGGGGTAGGGGGGGGGGGGGGGGGTGGGGGTGCCGGGGTGCGTACGCTGACTCGCGCCGAGGCCGCGAGGTCGTTGGTTCCAACTCGGAGGCGAGCTCGTACGTCGAAGTCTCCATCGGCCATCGCGCGAAACAGTCCGGAAGGGTCGATCACGCCTCCGGTCGATTCGAAGCTGGTTCCCTGGGCCGATACGCTGTCGCCGCGAACCGTGACCGCCACCGCGCGGAACCGCACGGTATCGGACGGAGCGAGGTTCACCGCGCCTGGGCTGATACGTATCAGGACGATGGCATTCGGATCGGGGTCGAGTCCGGCTGAATGGGTCTCGGGCTGGCAAGCCGCCAGTGCGAGGATCCCAAGTTTGAGGACGGCGCGTGAAACGGGGGAGGCCATGGATTCAATGTAGGGAAAGACCATGGTATCTACAAGACTAATAATCGAACACTCAATGATATCAACAATTTAATTGACGCACATAACTGCATATTTTTCATATCATTACCTAAGACATCTCATGTCGTTTCAGCTTTAGTCGTTGACAAATTTTCAACATGTTTGGCGTCATGTGGGAAGCCATCTCGACCGTCAGATGGTTTGAGGACGCGCAGGCCGCGACATCCCCGCTCGAACCACCCTCCCAATCGCTCTGCCGCCCTGCCCGAGACGGCTGTTGCGCATCCGGGAGTGCAGACCAATATTCCCGACCCGTTTTGGAGTGGTGGCCGAGAGGCTTAAGGCACCGGTTTGCTAAACCGGCATAGGGGGAAACCTCTATCGAGGGTTCGAATCCCTCCCGCTCCGTTCCCTCCGTATCAACGCCTTCGAGGTTCATGACTCCCACGGCCCCCCGAGTTCGCTTTGCTCCTTCCCCGACCGGCTATCTCCACGTTGGGGGCGCCCGGACCGCGCTCTACAACTGGCTCTTCGCCCGGAAGACCGGGGGCACCTTCGTGCTCCGCATCGAGGACACTGATGCCGAGCGGAGCAGCGAGGCGAATACCCAGGTCATTCTCGATGGACTCGGCTGGCTCGGCCTGAGCTGGGACGAAGGCCCGATTTTTCAGGGGGCCGAAGTCGCCCGTCATCGGGGAGATGCCGAGCGGCTCCTCGCCGAGGGCAAGGCCTACCGCTGTTTCTGTACCCGGGAAGAGCTCGAGGCCCACCGAAAAGCCGCGGGGGGCGACACCTACAAATACGATGGTCGTTGCGATCGACTCACCGGCGCCGAGGTGGCGGCCCGCATCGCTCACGGTACGTCGAGCGTCATCCGCTTCCGGATGCCGCAGGAAGAGATTGCCTGGGACGACGCGGTCCACGGTCGGATTAGTTTTCATGGCCGCGACCTGGACGACATGGTGATTCTGCGCAGCGACGGCACGCCGATCTACAATCTGGCCGTCGTCTCCGATGATATCGCCATGCGGATCACCCATGTGATCCGCGGCGACGACCACATCTCCAATACTCCCAAGCAGATCGCGCTGTACCAGGCGCTCGGCGCCAGGCTCCCGGTGTTTGGACACGTGCCGATGATCCTGGGCGCCGACGGGAAGAAGCTCTCCAAGCGTCATGGAGCCACCGCGGTCGGTGACTATCAGGACCAGGGGATTCTCCCGGCAGCGATGCGGAATTTTCTGGCGCTGCTGGGGTGGTCTCCCGGCGAGGACCGCGAGGTGATGACCGAGGCGGAGATGATCTCGCTCTTCTCGCTCGAAGCGATTCAGAAGAAGCCCGCCGTCTTCGACACGGTAAAACTGGAGTGGATGAACGGCCAGTATCTCTCCAGTATTCCCACCGCGGACCTGGTGGCGCCCGTTGCCCGCGAGCTCGAGCGCATGCAGGTGCATGTCGGTGGAAGCCACCTTCTTCCTCCGTACATCGATGCGGTCAAATCGCGTGCGCGGACTATCCTCGAGATGGCCGAGCGGGTGGCGGTCCGCCTGGACTCGCGGCACGTGAAGCTGGATGACAAGGGGCGCAAGCTGCGTCTGAAGATGGGAGACGCCTTCGTCGGAAGCCTGAAGACCGCCCTGGAGACGCTGAGCCCGCTCGGGGAAAGCGAGTGGAGCGCTGAGCCGATCCTCGAGCGATTGAAGGCGCGCGCCGACGCGGACGGGATGAAGCTGGGAGACCTGCTGCAGCCGATTCGGGTGGCGGTGACCGGGTCCACGGTATCCGAGCCGGTCAATGAGCTGCTGGAAGTGGTGGGTCGGTCGTCCTCGCTGGCGCGTTTAACCCGCGCCGCCGAGCGCTCATGGTGACTTGGTGGTGTCCTTTTTCTCCGGCTTGAGTTTCTGATTCACCTCCAGCTGGTGCAGCCGCTCCCGCTCCGCCCGCAGCTCTCGAATGGCCCGCTTGAAGTCATCCATCGTCTGCGCTCTGGCCGAGGCGCGCTGCAGATCCTCGTGAATCAGCGACAGGCGATTGGCCTCGGAATACTGCATTGTGGCGCCACCACCCTTGATCGGGAGCAGCGCCAGCAGCGCGCTCGGAATTTTGAGTCCGCCAAGATAGATGTATTTGCTGTCCAGGCCGAACGTCTTGCCGAAGATCTGCGTGGTCCAGCTCGGCGGTTTCTGTCCGGGCGTCTCCGGCGCATTCAGCACCGAATCGATATACGCCTGCACGATGGCGCTCACCGCGCTGTCGACCAGCTCAGCATGGGTCTGCGCCAGCGTCTGGGCAATTTCGCGGGGGGGTGCGGGCAACGGATGCACCCAGAGTTTTCCCTCTCCCATCGCCGGCCCGATCCGGCGCAAGCCGGCACTGGAGCCGGTATCGGCCGAGGCAACCGGCGGCGCAGGAGGCTGCTCGACGACGACCGGCGCCGGCGCGGCGGGTTGCTGCACGGCGGGCGGCTGGGGAACTTCGGATTGTTGCTGGTCAGGCTGAGGCGTGATGCCGGCCGCGTGGCCCTTGCGAGCCGCGCCACCGGGAACCTGATACGGCATGTCGACGGCGCGCGCCCCCTCCGACCCGGGCGGGAAGAGATAAATCCTCGAAGCAGGCAGCCGGCCCGGTGGGGCGTACGCGCCCACCTTGACCAGGAACAGCAGGGCGTGGGCGAAAGCGCTGATCGCAATCGCCCATACCGACCAGCGCCTGGGCCGGGGAAGCCAGAGGCTACGCTGTGGCGGCAACCCTGCTACCTCGAACGGCGTTCAACGCAGATCCCAATCGCTCGATAGCCTGGACCAGCCGAGCTGGATTCACCGTCAGGGCGATGCGAAAATACCCTTCGCCGGCCGGGCCGAATGAGCTCCCGGGGAGGGTGACAACACCGAACTCCTCGAGGGCGCGGCGGGTGAATGATGCGGAGGCCACGCCTTCCGGCAGGGGGACCCAGAGGTACATCGCTGCCTTGGGGCTGGCGACTTCGAATCCTGACCGCCCAAGGGCGGATACCGCCGCGTCCCGCCGCTCCGACAGGAGGGCCTTCACCGGCGCGACCAACGTCTCGGCGGCATCGAGGGCAACGACGCCGGCCTTCTGAAGAGCCAGAAACGGCCCGGTATCCACGTACGACTTGACCTTGCTGAGAGCCGCGATCAGCTCGGAGCGCCCCGCGGCCCAGCCCAGCCGCCAGCCGGTCATTGAAAAACTCTTGGAGAGAGAGAAGAACTCGACCGCGACCTCACGGGCGCCCGGTACCTCGAAGATGCTTGGCGCGACGTAACCGTCGTAGGTGAGATCGCAGTAGGCATTGTCGTAGGCCAGGAGGATCCCGTATTTCCGGCAGGTAGCCACGACCCGCTCGAGGTAGTCCATGGAGGCGATCGCGGCCGTCGGGTTATTGGGATAGTTGACGTAAACGAGTCGGGTACGACGAAGTATCGATTCCGGAACCCTTCCAAGCTCGAGCAGGAACCCCTCCGACGAGACCAGCGGGTAGACGTGGGGAATCGCACCAGAAAGAATGGTGCCGCCGATGTAGGCCTGATAGCCGGGCTCGGGAAAGATGACCAGATCGCCGGGATTGGCCACCGCGTACGGAAGGTGCGCCAGCCCTTCCTTGGAGCCGATCAGCGGGAGGGTTTCTGTCGCCGGGTCGAAGCGCTGGCCGAACCGCCGCTCGAGGTAGTTACTGCACGCGGTGCGGAACGCGGGAAGCCCCTGCTGGAATCCATACTTACTCAAGGCGGGATCGTCGAGCGCCTCTTTCAGCGCCTCGACGACGACGGCCGGCGGCGGCGTGTCGTTGTCGCCGGCGCCCAGGTCGATGACGTCCACACCTGCGCCTGTCT
>JBEPVJ010000267.1:0-4344 GCA_041691095.1 Gemmatimonadales bacterium | reverse complement strand
GTCTGGTACCCGTCCATCTCCGGCATCATGATGTCCATCAGCACTATCGCGGTGCCAGGGGTCGCCTCCAGCGTCGCGATGGCCTCGTGACCGGTGCCCGCGGTCAGCACCTCCATTCCGCGCCGCTCCAGGACGCTCGACAGCGCGAAAATGTTGCGCATGTCGTCGTCCACCACCAGCACCTTCTTGCCGACGAGATCGTCGTCGGAGCGGTGCAGCCGGTCAAGCATCGCCTGCTTTTCCGGCGGGAGGTCGGCGATAACCCGGTGCAGGAAGAGCGCGGTCTCGTCCAGCAGCCGTTCGGGTGATTCGACGCCCTTCACCACTACGCTCCGCGCCAAGGTGCGAAGCCGGGCGTCTTCCTCGGGGGAGAGCTCCTTGCCGGTGAACACGACGATCGGCAGATCTGCCAGGGCCGGGTTATCGCGGATGTGCTCCAACACCTCGAATCCCGACATGTCCGGCAGCCGCAGGTCGAGCACTGCGCAGTCGTAGTCCCCGTCGCTGAGTGCTTTGAGCGCCTCCTCGCCGCTGCCGGCGGTCTCGATCTCGACATCGCTGTGCCCCAGAAGCTCGCCGATACTCATCTGTTCGACCACATTGTCCTCGACCACCAGCAGCCGCTTACGGCGCGGAGTCGCATAGTCCTTGATCCGGGTCAGCGCTGCCTCGAGTCCTTCCATCGTAGTGGGCTTGGGCAGGAAGCTGAACGCGCCGCGGGCCAGGCCATGCTGACGGTCCTCGTCCAGCGTCACGATCTGCACCGGGATGTGCCGCATCGCCGGATCCTGCTTCAGCTGATTGAGCACCGTCCAGCCGAGCATGTCCGGAAGGAAGACGTCGAGGGAAACAGCGGTCGGGTGGAATTCCCGGGCCAGTGCCAGCGCCTCGGCGCCGCGGGTTGCCACGAGGGCGCGGAAGCCCTGGGCGTGGGCCTGCTCGAGCAGCACGCGGGCATAGGCCGGATCGTCCTCCACGATGAGGAGGATCTGATCCCCCGGCTCGAGGTTGTGCCGGTCGTCGGGAATCGGATCGGTCGGACGCTCCGCCATCCGTACGCTCGGAAAGGACGGTACCCGCAGCTGTCGCCCCTCGCCATCGACGCTGGATACACCCGCACCAGTGCCGGAGGCGGATGGACCGACATAGGTCTGGGGCAGATAGAGCGTGAAGGTGCTTCCCAGCCCCGGCTGGCTGCGGAGCTGGATCTCCCCGCCGAGCAGGCTCGCAAGCTCGCGGCTGATGGCAAGGCCCAGTCCGGTGCCACCGTACTTGCGGCTGGTGCCGGCATCGGCCTGCTGGAACGCCTCGAAGATGATTCTCTGTTTTTCCTGCGGAATGCCGATGCCGGTATCCGATACCTCGAACGCCACGACGTTGGCCGCACGCTTGAGCACCGGATGATCGTTGCTCCAGCCGGCGGCGGCCGGGGTGACGGACAGGCGGACGCCTCCCTGCTCGGTGAACTTGAAGGCGTTGGACAGGAGATTCTTGAGCACCTGCTGGAGCCGCTTGGCGTCGGTCACGATGGTCTTGCCAAGATTTCCGTCGATCTGAACTTCGAGGGCCAGCTTGCGATTCTCCGCTTCGTGCCGGAACGGCCGCGCCACCGCGTCGGTCAGGCTGCCCACCACCACCTCCTCCGCGACGACGGTCACGGTGCCGGACTCAATCTTGGAGAGATCGAGAATGTCGGTGATCAGGTTGAGCAGGTCGGTACCGGCTCCGTGAATCGTTCGGGCGAATTCCACCTGCCTGGGCGACAGGTTGCCCTCGGAATTTTCGCCGAGCTGCTGTCCGAGGATCAGGATCGAGTTGAGCGGCGTGCGGAGCTCGTGCGACATGTTGGCCAGGAATTCCGACTTGTACTTCGACGTGAGCGCGAGCTCGGTCGCCTTCTCCTCCAGCGCGCGGCGGGCCTGTTCGATTTCCTGGTTCTTCCGCTCCACCTCGGCGTTCTGCTCGGCCAGCTGCTGTGCCTTCTGGGCCAGCTGCTCGTTGGTCTGCTGGAGCTCCCGCTTCTGGGTCTGCAGCTCCGCCGCGAGCTGCTGCGACTGTTTCAGCAGGCCCTCGGTCTGCATGGTGGCCTCGATGCTGTTGAGCACGATGCCGATCGAGGCGGTGAGCTGCTCCAGAAATGCCAGGTGGGAGGCGGTGAACGCGGACAGCGAGGCCAGCTCGATCACCGCTTTCACTTCGTCCTCGAAGAGAACCGGCAGCACGATCACGTTGCGAGGCACCGCCTGGAAAAGGCCGGAGCTGATCGGCACCGTGTCCGAAGGAAGGTCGTTGATCACCATCCGGCGCTTGTCGGCGGCGCACTGGCCCAGCAGCCCCTCGCCGATCCGGAGCGACTGCTGGTGCCCGTTCTGTCCGCTATCGGCGAAGGAGGCCACCAGGTGCAGCTCGGCCATGTCGCGGCCGATCTCGGTCCGGTAGATCACGCCCTGGTGGGCGTTCACCAGCGGCGTGAGCTCCGAGAGGAGCATCCGCCCGACCGTGGACAGGTCGCGCTGACCCTGTAGCATGCCGGTGAAGCGGGCCAGGTTGGTCTTGAGCCAGTCCTGTTCGGTGTTGCGGTCGGTGGTGAGCCGCAGGTTGTCGATCATCGTATTGAGGTTGTCCTTGAGCTCGGCCACTTCGCCGCGGGCTTCGACCTGGATCGAGCGGGTCAGGTCTCCCTGCGTCACGGCGGTGGCCACTTCGGCGATCGCGCGGACCTGGGTGGTGAGGTTGGCCGCCAGCAGGTTCACGTTGCCGGTCAAGTCCTTCCAGGTGCCCGCCGCGCCCGGCACGTTGGCCTGGCCGCCGAGACGGCCTTCCACGCCGACCTCGCGCGCCACCGTGGTCACCTGGTCGGCAAAGGTGGCGAGGGTGGCGGTCATGTTGTTGATGGTCTCGGCCAGCGCGGCGACTTCGCCCTTGGCGTTGACGGTGAGCTTGGGCTTCAGGTCTCCGTTGGCCACGGCGGTGACCACCTTCACGATGCCGCGGACCTGCTCGGTGAGATTGGCCGCCATCACGTTGACGTTGTCGGTGAGATCTTTCCAGGTGCCGGCCACGCCGGGCACCTGCGCCTGGCCACCCAGCTTCCCTTCGGTGCCGACTTCCCGGGCCACGCGGGTTACTTCGGCGGCGAAGGCGTTGAGCTGGTCCACCATCGTGTTGATGGTCACCTTGAGCTCCAGGATTTCACCTTTTACGTCCACGGTGATCTTGCGGGACAGGTCTCCCCGCGCCACCGCGGTGGTCACTTCGGCGATGTTGCGGACCTGGGTGGTGAGGTTGGCCGCGAGCAGGTTGACGTTGTCGGTCAAGTCCTTCCAGGTGCCGGCCACGCCGGGAACGACGGCCTGGCCGCCCAGCTTGCCCTCGGTGCCGACCTCGCGCGCCACCCGGGTGACCTCCGCCGCGAAGGAGCGGAGCTGCTCGACCATCGTATTGAGGGTCTCCTTGAGGTTGAGCAGCTCGCCCCGCACGTCCACGGTGATCTTCTTGGACAAATCGCCGCTGGCGATGGCGGTGGCCACTTCGGCGATGTTGCGCACCTGGGCCGTCAGGTTGCCCGCCATGAAGTTCACCGAGTCGGTGAGGTCCTTCCAGGTGCCGGCCACGCCGGGCACCACCGCCTGGCCGCCCAGCTTGCCGTCAGTGCCGACCTCGCGCGCCACGCGGGTTACCTCTCCGGCAAAGCCGTTGAGCTGGTCCACCATGGTATTGATGGTGTCCTTGAGTTCGAGCACCTCGCCCTTCACGTCCACGGTGATCTTGCGCGACAGGTCGCCTCGCGCCACCGCAGTGGTCACCTCGGCGATGTTGCGGACCTGCGCCGTGAGGTTGGAGGCCATGACGTTGACGTTGTCGGTGAGGCCCTTCCAGGTGCCGGCCACGCCGGGGACCTGGGCCTGTCCGCCGAGCTTGCCCTCGGTGCCCACCTCTCGGGCCACGCGGGTCACCTCGGAGGCAAAGGCGTTGAGCTGCACCACCATCGTGTTGAGGGTGTCCTTGAGCTCCAGGATTTCTCCCGACACGTCCACGGTGATCTTCTTGGACAAGTCTCCATTCGCGATGGCGGTGGCCACCTCGGCGATGTTGCGGACCTGGGCGGTGAGGTTGGACGCCATGAAGTTCACCGAGTCGGTCAGGTCCTTCCAGGTCCCCCCGACGCCGGGCACGACGGCCTGTCCGCCGAGCCGCCCGTCGGTGCCGACCTCGCGGGCCACGCGGGTTACTTCCGACGCGAAGGCGTTGAGCTGGTCCACCATCGTGTTGAGGGTGTCCTTGAGCTCGAGGATTTCGCCCTCCACATCGACGGTGATCTTTTTCGACAAGTCGCCCCTGGCC
>JBEPVJ010000266.1:0-4366 GCA_041691095.1 Gemmatimonadales bacterium | reverse complement strand
GTCGCCCCCGACGCCGGCGGCCTCCGGGTGAGCGTTCTGCCGGGCGGCTGCTCCGGCTTCAAGTACAGTCTCAACATCGAAGAGCGTCCGCTGGAAGACGATCACATTCTTCCCGCCGACCGGGTTCGCATCTTCGTGGACGGCTTCAGCCTTCAATACCTGAACGGCGTAACGGTGGACTACGTGACGTCGATGCAGGGCTCCGGCTTCACCTTCACCAACCCGAACGCGACCGGCGGCTGCGGGTGCGGAACCAGCTTCACCGCATAACACGCGGCCGCCATTGAGGTCTCGGGGCCCGCTGGATTCGTTCCCGCGGGCCCTTGTGCTACGCACTCGCCGCCGCGCCGCATTCACCCGGACCTAGGATCCCGACATCTCCAGCATCGATCTCGCGGTCATCGTCGTCTACTTCGTGCTGACACTGGGGGTGGGCCTCTGGGTCACCCGCTCACAGCGGACCGCCGGGGACTACTTCCTCGGCGCGCGCGACCTTCCCGCGTGGGCGGTGCTGCTGTCGGTGGTGGCGACGGAAACCTCGGCGCTCACCGTCATCTCGATTCCCGGTGTCGGGGCCCGCGGCGATCTGACGTTTCCCCAACTCCCCTTTGGCTACCTCATCGGGCGGCTGTTCGTGGCAAGGTGGCTGTTGCCCGGCTACTTCAAGGGAGACCAGGAGACCGCCTACGCCAGGCTCGAAACCCGATTCGGCCCGACCACCCGGCGCTGGCTCTCGACCTGCTTTCTAGTCACCCGGTTCATGGGAGACGCGGTGCGGGTCTTCGCCGGCGCAATCCCGCTGGCGCTGGTCACCGGTTGGAGCGTGCCGGGGGCGATCGTCGCCATGGGTATCGTCACCCTCATCTATACCTATCTCGGCGGTCTCAAAGCCGTAGTATGGGCCGACGTGATTCAGCTCTGCGTGTACGTGGCCGGCGGAATTGGCGCCCTCATCATCGCCACGAAGCTGGCGGGAGGGCCTGGGGCGATGCTGGCCCTCGCT
Organism: Gemmatimonadales bacterium; assembly: GCA_041691095.1. GTDB lineage: Bacteria > Gemmatimonadota > Gemmatimonadetes > Gemmatimonadales > GWC2-71-9 > JABFSM01. The sequence continues at coordinate 3,363 of JBEPVJ010000266.1, read as the reverse complement.
GGGCACGCAGGCAAGCTCCGGGTAATCAACCCGGCCATCAACTTCACTGCCACCTATACACTATTGGGCGGACTGCTGGGCGGCGCGCTGCTCTCGGCGGCATCCCATGGAACCGACCAACTGATCGTGCAGCGCCTCCTGGCCACCCGGTCGCTGAAAGACGCCCAGCGCGCGCTGATCGGCTCCGGGGTCGTAGTGATCCTTCAGTTCACCCTCTTCCTGATGGTGGGCGTGGCGATCTGGTCGGCCGGCTTGGCACCCGCTTCGATGCCGGGAGATCAGATTTTCCCGCGGTTCATCCTCGAGCACCTGCCGGTCGGGCTCGCCGGGCTGGTGATTGCCGGAATCCTCTCCGCCGCCATGAGCACCCAAAGCTCGGCGATCAATGCGATGGCCTCGTCCGTGACCTACGATCTCTACGCCAACATCACCGGTCGGCGCGACCCGGCGCATCTACTGCGGGTGGGAAAGCTCTTCTCCGCGGTCTGGGGCATTGGGCTGGTGCTCGGCGCGCTTGGATTCCAGCTCTACGCCAGCGGGACCAACACTCCGGTCGTGGTGCTGGCGCTCTCGATCGCGTCGGTCACATACGGGGCGCTGCTTGGGACGTACATACTGGCTGGGCGCTGGGCCCGGGCGCGCGGGCGCGACATCATCGCCGCGACGCTGGTGACGATAGTCATCATGCTGTTCGTCGTCTTCGCCGCGCGCCTCTCGGGATTGCCGGGCCTGGCCTGGCTCGCACCGATGGGTCGGCTGGCCTGGCCGTGGTACGTTCCGCTGGGCACCGGGTTGACCCTGGGTGTGGGCATGCTGTCGAGCTTGCTGGGATCACGGGAGACTGGAGCGACATGAGCATCTGCATCGGCGTCGACGCCGGCGGGACCAAGACGGCCGTCCTCGTCGCGAATGGCGAGCGGATCATTGCCCGCGCCACCGGAGCGCCTGGTGCGGTGCGCGCTGGGCGGGCGCTCCAGGCCGCCAGCCGGATCACCGCGGCCATCCGGCAGGCGCTCACCGAGGCGGGCCTGCTGCACGGCGACGTGCTGGTGGTCGGCGCCGCCGGAGTGGGGCGCGATCCCGAGCGCACCGAGCTGCGGGAATCGCTGCGGGGTGAGCGGCTTGCGGAGCGGGTGATCGTCACCGGGGATCTGGACATCGCGCTCGAGGCGGCCTTCGGATCCGAGCCTGGAATCGTGCTGGTATCCGGTACCGGCAGCGTTGCGGTCGGCCGCGCACCAGACGGCGTACTGCACCGTCGTGGCGGATATGGCTGGCAGATGGGAGACGAAGGGAGCGGATACGCCATCGGCCGCGCGGCGCTGCTTGCGGTGGGGCGGGCGCGGGATGGGCGCAGCGAGGCGACAAGGCTGAGTGAGATGCTCACGGCCAAGGGCCCTGCGCGAGAGTTCGACGCGCTGGTCAGATGGAGCACCACCGCGGATCCGGGAGAAATTGCGGCCCTCGCACCCCTGGTCTTCGACGCGGCGGAGGGTGGTGATGCGGTAGCAATCGCCATCGTAAAGGAAGCGGCGCGGAGTCTTGGCGATCTGGCTGTAGCGTTGGTCGGTCACTATGCCAAAAGTGGGCCGATCCCGGTGGCGCTGGCGGGGGGCAATCTGGGTCCTGGCCGTTTCCTGCGCGCGCCGGTCCTCGAGATTCTCAAGAAGGCCGCTCGATTGGCTCCGCGGGACACCCACCTCGAACCGGCGGAGGGCGCCCTCGCCCTCGCCAGGAAATCTATCGCGTAGCCGAGATCTTGCCGATGATGTGGCACCTAATCGATCGCCCCCTGGAATACCGTTACCTCGCGGCGGCCCTGTCCCGAATTCCGAGCCGGCTGTGCGCTTTGCCGTAGAGAAAATAGATAAACAGGCCCAGGAGCAGCCAGAGTCCAAAACGAATCCAGGTGATTTTCGGCAGCTGAATCATCAGGTAGATGCAGGCCGCCACCGAGATCAATGGCGTGAACGGCACGCCCGGGACGCGGAAGGGCCGGTGACGATCGGGCTCCTGTTTCCGCAGCATGATCACGCCGACCGATACCAGCACGAATGCGAAGAGCGTCCCGATGTTGGTGAGGTCAACCACCTCCGCAATGTTCGCGAAGGCCGAGAAGGTGGCCACGAATATTCCGGTGAGAATGGTCCCCACGTAAGGCGTCTTGTACTTGGGGTGCACCTTCGAAAAGACCGGAGGGAGCAGGCCATCCCGAGCCATCGAGAAGAAAATCCGCGGCTGGCCCAGCTGGAAGACGAGCAACACACTCCCCATGGCGATCACCGCACCCAGCGCCACGATAAAGCGAGAGGCATTGATCAGCCCCGGCGGGCCATGCGCCTGGGCCAGCGCGGTGATCATCGGCTCGGGGGTGCCCAGGGTATTCCATGGGGCGATACCGGTCATCACCAGCGACAGCGCGATATACAGTACGGTGCACACCACCAGGCTCATGATGATCCCGAACGGCATGTCCTTGCCGGGATCCTTGGCCTCCTCCGAAGCCGTCGACACCGCGTCGAAGCCGATATAGCTGAAGAAAATGATGGCCGCGCCGGCACTGATCCCCGCGAATCCATTCGGTGCAAACCCTCCCAGTGCCGGGTTAGTCCAGTTGGACGGCTTGATCAGAAAAATGCCCACCGCGATGAAGAAAAGTATGATGCCGATCTTGAGCAGCACCATCGCGTTATTGGCATTGGCCGACTCCTTGATACCGATGACCAGCACCACCGTAATGGCAGCGACCGCCAGAAAGGCCGGCAGATTCGCGATGATCGGGAAGCCGAAGATGTGCGGCGCGGTCGTCAAGGCGGACGCGAAGTAGACGCTGGCTGAATCGCTGGCTCCTCCCGCTACGGCGGCGGCGGACAGAGACGCAGTGCGGGGATCGGTCGCGAGCCAGGCCGGAATCTCGATGCCGAAGTGGCTCACCAGCTCGCGGAAGTACCCCGACCATCCGATCGCGACCCCGATATTGCCCACCGCGTATTCGACGATCAGGTCCCAGCCGATGATCCAGGCGACGAACTCACCCAGTGAGGCATACGCGTAGGTGTATGCCGATCCCGAGATCGGCACCATCGCGGCGAACTCGGCGTAGCAGAGCGCCGCAAACCCGCACGCCACCGCCGTCAGAATGAAGGAGAGCACGATCGCCGGCCCCGCGCCGGGGCGGGCAGGATCGCCCACGATGGCGGTGCCCGTCGTGGCGAAGATCCCCGCGCCGATGGTGGCCCCCACGCCGAGCGCGGTGAGATGCCACTTGTTCAGGTGGCGTTTGAGGCCACCGCGCTCGGCGATGTCGTTGTCGCAATCCGCGACGGACTTCCGCCGGAAGAGCTGGCCGAAGTGCCAAGCGTG
>JBEPVJ010000265.1:0-4369 GCA_041691095.1 Gemmatimonadales bacterium | reverse complement strand
GCCATGCTGACCTCCGGACAGGCACGAGAGCCAGAATGGACAAAGCGGCCGGGACGCCCCCAGGGACGCCGCCAGGGGCGATCCAGGAAACGACCACCGGAACGCCCCGCGGGGTCGCGGCAGGGGGCAAGGCGGGACGCCGGCATCGCGCTGCTGCGCATCACGGATTCGAGCGGCTGGGTGAGCTGCGGCTCGGTGCCGCAGGCGCTGGCAGCGGCGAGCAGGGTAAAGCAGACAAGACGTTGCATGGAACCCTCAGTGAGTGAATGGGACTCCAATGTCTGGAAGTGATCGCTGTCTGCACCACCGTGAAGTGAACGGCAATTCCCGCGGTGGCGGTTTCACTTCGCTGTTCAGTTTGCGGTGGCCGAAGCAGTCGGCGGTGTCGAGCGAGTATCGTGAGCGTTTCGTGAGTCCATTGGACACGTTCGAGTGCGCTATCCGAGTCAGTCGCACACAAACCGTCTTCGCGGTTTGTTCGGCCGGTTCACCAGCAGGGAGCGCGGTGAATCCCTCGTTCGGTTCCATGCCACGGATGTCCGATGCGGCTGGTCGCGGTGATGAAAAGCGAAACTTCCGGTCACGCCCAGGGGACGCTCCCGCGCCATCTTGGGGCATGCGAAAAACCTCCATTATCCTGCTCGCCCTCCTGGCGCTCCTCTCCTCCCGAGCCTCCGCCCAGCGCCTCGGCGTCTCGGTCGGCTACACCCACATGCCCGGACCGATCGGGAAGCGGGAGTCCAATGAAGGCCTCGCCTTCCGGGTCGGGGCGGAGCTGAATCCCGGTTCCGTAGTCCGGTTCGGGTTCGAGGCCGGCATCGATCGGCTCAATGAGGATCGCCGGCTCAGCCAGACCTCCTGTGTGCATCCCGCCGGCGGGACCGCCACCTGCGTCTTCGACTCCCGGAATCGGGACGTCGGCTGGTCCCTGGCGGCCGTCCTCCGGGCTGGGCCTGCGGCGGGTCAGGTTCGTCCCTATATACTTGCCGGGCTCGGAGCCATGTCGGTCCGCACCCGGAGCAGGGACGTGGTGACCGACAGCACCGGCGCCCATCTCACCAACTTCGAATTCGACGGTTCCAGTTCTGATGGCGCCCTCATGGCACCCCTCGGCGCGGGGGTGCTGTTCCGCCCGGCGGGGTCGCCGATCGGCGTGGGGCTCGAGGCCCGGGTGAGTCCATTGTTTTATTCGTACAGTGGCGGGCCTTGGCTGAGCTGGAGTCCGAGCCTGGCGCTGACGGTGCGATTCGGCCGGTAGATTGGGTGTCGGGAGCTCCGCGGCAGGCGTCACCGAGTAAACCCTTCGAAGGCGGGAACAGTGAACCTCGACGTTTATGTCAACTATCGCGGCGTCTGTGAGCAGGCGTTCCACTACTACGAGCAACACCTCGGCGGCAAAATCACCGGCCTGGTTCGGCACGGCGATCAGCCCAACCCCAACACCCCGGCGGAGTGGAATGACAAGGTGCTTCACGCCCGCATCGAGATTGCCGGCACGGTGCTCATGGGGGCGGATATCCCCAGCGCCGAGCCGATGCGGAGCGCGTACCTGACCCTGACGGTGGATACCGAGCAGGAAGTCGAGCGGGTCTATGCTCTGCTGGGGGACGGGGGCCAGGTATTCATGAAACTGGAGAAGACGCCGTTCGCGAACCGTTTCGCGATGCTGCGGGACCGGTTCGGCGCCTCCTGGATGCTGCTGCACCAGCCGACTGCCCCGAAAGCGACGTGACACTGTTGGTATGACCAGGTTTTGGCGGCCCGGAACCCGAGCCCACAGATTTCACAGAAACAGTCTTGCTGATCCCATTTGGGGAGAACGCATCAGAATTGATGGGGTGGGCGGATTGGACGGATGGCTGCGGTGCTGTCACGGTGCGACCCCGACAGGAGGTCTCTTCTCAGTTACCGGACTGGACCGTGATAGGCGGCCACGATACGCCGCACCAGTCGGAGGTAGTCGTTGTCGTCGACGGTGCGCTCCGGCGGCACCGCCGTCTTGTGCGCAATGACCAGGTCGATCCTGGGCAGCACGGTGATGAACTGTCCATAGGCGCCCATCGCGGTAAATCCCCCCGCAAACGGCCCCGTCGCACGGGGCCCGTCCCACACCCACCAGAGATAGCCGTACCCGAACCACCACCCCTTCATGCGGGGCGGGTTCATGTCGGCCAGCGGCGTGGACGGCCGAGTGCTCGCCGCGACCCAGTCGGCCGGAACGATTTGCCGGTCTTTCCAGCGGCCGCCGCGGATCATGAGATAGCCGATCCGGGCCATATCCCTGGTGGACAGCACCATGTGGTACGCCGGGTAAATCGACTTGGTGCTGTCTCCCGACTTGAATTGCGCGCTCCGCTTGAAGTCCTGCATTCCGATCGGGCGGGCGATCTCCTGCTCCAGCGCATCGTAGATCGAGCGGCCGGTCGCCCGCTCGAAGATGGTGCCGAGGGCGTTGAAGTCCCAGTTGTTGTAGATGAACCAGGTACCGTGGGGCTTCGAATTGCGATGGAGGGTGGAATCGACGTCGTCTCCATCATTGGAGGCGGGGTGATACACGCCCGACCGCGCACTCAGCAGATCCCGCACCGTGGCTCGGCGCTCGCTCGTTGATAACCCGCCCCGGTCGTCGATCCGGTAGTAGTCGATGGTCGAATCGAGCGCGATCTCTCCCCGGGCGACGTGGATGCCGTAGAGCATCGAGAGAATGCTCTTCCGAACCGACGCGATGTAGCTGGTCTGTTTCACGTCTCCGTATTGCCACACCACCCGGCCGCCCTGGATCACCATGAGGCCGGTGGTTTTGAGCCCGGCCAGGTATGATCGCGCCGAGTCTAGGCCCTCCGCGGCGAATCCGGCACTGATCGGATCTCCGGTGGGCCATTCCTTCCCGGGATAACCCGCGTCATGAGGAAGTGGTCCGTTGGGGAGAGCTCCAAGGCCCGCACAGGCGGCGGCGAGGAGCACGGCAGGCCACTGCCACCGGACTTGCCTCACGGGAGGCGCTGCGCCTTGAATTGTCCGTTCCAGTCCAGCGCGGTGGGACGGGAGAGACTGTCGCGGTCGAAACGCACCGAGACGTAGAGCGGCCGGAAGAAGAAGCTCGACGCCGATTGGGTGTCCAGCGGGAGGAAGAGCCCATCCGGCCCGGCCAGCTCGAGCCCCTGCTTCACCGCCCGCACCGAGAGCACGAAGCCCGGCGCGATCTGGTAGCGACCCGCCAGCGCCTCGAGCGTGGTACGCGGCAGGTGCACCGGAGCCTTCTGCCCCGCGCGCAGCGCGGAGACCTGGTACGGCTGGTCCAGGGTCAGGGAGACCAGGTCGATTCCCATTTGCTCCACCACCGCCGCTTGGATGTTGCTCAACACCACCACCACGAGCTCTGCATCGGGTACGATGCCGAGATAGGTGGCGTATCCGGTCGGCACCCGGCCGGTATCCTCGATCGTTGGGTGTCCCGCCCGGGTTCGCTTTCCCCAGCCGAACGGGTACTTGAGCCGGCTGCCGTTCACGAGCCGGTCGCTCCGCACCGCCTCGGCCCAGCGAAAGAGATCGGCGGCGCTGGCATACACCGATCCGTTTCCCTTGAGCCATCCCGGCCCGACGGCGAGCGGCGGCTGGAGCCACGCCGGCGGGAACCCCGGGTCGCGCCCCGGGAGGAGATGTCCCGATCCCCCGTCGCCCAGCACGCCCGCGCGGGTCATCCCGGTTGGCCCGAACACCCGGGTCGCGAGGAATTGCGCCAGCGAGAGGCCGCTCACCCGTTCCACGATTGCGCCGAGGACGCGGTAGCCGGTGTTGCTGTAGTTGGACCGGGTGCCCGGCGCGAAGTCGAGCGGCTTCGATTCGATGATGGCCTGAAATGCCGAATCGGTGAGCGGCCGGTTCCACCCGGCTGCGTATTCGGGCCAGACGTAATAGTCCATCAGGCCCGACGTATGCCCGAGCAGCATCTCGACGGTGATGCTGTCGCCATGCACGAATCCGGGGAGGAATGTCGTCACCGGATCGGAGAAGGCGAGCTTGCCCTCTTCCACCAGCAGCTCGATCGCGGCGGCGGTCATCGTCTTGCTGACCGACCCGATCTGGTATCGGGCGGTCGAATCGGTGCGCGCCGGGCTTGCCGCGGCGGGAATCCCGTATTGCCGGGTCAGCAGGATCCGGCCATGCTGCGCCACCAGCACGGTTCCCGCGAAATCACGCATGCGCACCAGCGGGGCCACGTAGGCATCGACGCGGCGCAGGAGAGTCGCCGGGGCCTGGCCCGCGAGGGACCCGGGATGCAACAGGACGGCACAGAGGGTGACCGGCACAAACAGCCGGCCGCCAGGCCGGGGCTAAATACCAATTCCCCGTGTGGTTGTCCCCCGCC
>JBEPVJ010000264.1:0-4374 GCA_041691095.1 Gemmatimonadales bacterium | reverse complement strand
CTGCCGTCGCCGCCGGCCGCCTCGGCCACGCAGCAGTCGGCCGGGCCGATCTCCTGGAAAATCTACCGCGGCGCAGCAGAGAGGCCGGGGGAACATGGGGAAGCCGCGCTGGCCGACAACCACTTCGTGCTGCGGGTACCGGTGCCCACCCGGGGTGAGCTCACCTCGGTGGAGCTCTGGCCCACCCCGGTGACGGAACAGATGACCTTCCTGGGCTGCGATCTGACCGAGGCCCCGGCGCATTAGGTGTTCGCGGGGAGTGCGACTTCGCGGTATAATTTCGGTGCCCCACCCCTCCAGCCCGGATTCGTCATGCCCGATCGCCGTCACTTCCTCCGCTTCCTGGCGGGGAGCCCGATCCTTGCTGCCGCGGGCCTCAACTCGCGCCTGCTGCGGGACCTCACCTCGACCTCCCCACGCCGCGCCGCGAACGCCCTCTCCCTCGCGCAAGAGGCGATCCAGACTCCCGGGGTCATTCATTCGGCGGCGGAGGCGCTCGACGTATTCGACTTCGAGCCGGTGGCGCACACCAACATTCCGGTGGCGCACTGGGCCTATCTGGCTGGTGGCACCGACGACGACGGGACCATCAAGGCCAACCGCGACGGCTTCACCCACTGGGCGCTCAAGCCTCGCCGCCTGGTGGACATGCGGGGGCTCGACGCCGGGGTGACACTCTTCGGCACCAGATACCCGACGCCGATCGTGATCAACCCGGTGGGGAGCCAGAAGGCGTTCCATCCGCTGGGGGAGATCGCGGTGGCCAAGGCGGCGAAAAAGAAGAATCATCTGCAGGTGCTTTCGACCGTGGCAACGACCTCGATCGAGGACGCCATCGCGGCGCGGGGCGCCACGGTCTGGTTCCAACTCTATCACCAGAACGACTGGGCCATCACCAAACAAATGGTCGCTCGCGCCGAGAAGGCCGGGAGCGCCGCGATCGTGTTCACGGTGGACCTGACCAACGGCAGCAATCGGGAGACGATGCAGAGGGGGGCGCGCCTCGACAGCCGCACCTGCACCGCCTGTCACATCGGCGGGCCCCCGGTGCCCGGGCTCAAGGCCACCATCGTCGGAGACAACCGCCGCAAGCCCAATCTCAACGGCTATCCGCCGGTCACTCCGATTCCCGAAGTGGGCGTGCCGTCGTGGGATTTCATCGACCGACTCAAGGCCGCCACCAGCATGAAGGTGCTGATCAAGGGCATCGTCACGCGCGAAGACGCGGAGCTGGCGGTCCAGCACGGGGTGGACGGGCTGTTTTGCTCCAACCACGGCGGGCGGGCCGAGAATTCACTGCGGGCGACGATTGCGTCGCTGCCCGAAGTCGTCGAAGGCGCCGGCGGCAAGATTCCGGTGATCTGCGACGGAGGCTTCCGGCGCGGCACCGACATCTTCAAGGCGATGGCGCTGGGGGCGTCATCGATCGGGATCGGCCGGCCCTACATCTGGGGGCTGGGCGCGTTCGGCCAGGAGGGCGTGGAAACTGTGCTGCAGCTGCTCCGGAACGAATTCGAGCTGGTGATGAAGCAGATGGGGACGCCGACCATCGCGTCGATCAACAAGACATACATGGTGCCGGCGGGAGCCTGATACCGGCGAAGTAAACGGAACGTTGGAACGTCGTCGCGCTCGCGCCATTGCGTGATTCCTCGGCTATTGCTATCGTCCTATGGGAATCCCATAGGACGGAGTCATGCCGGAAAAGTTCGATGTCAAGCAGGGCACCCTCGCCCTCATGATCCTCCGCACTCTCGACGTGCTTGGCCCGCTGCACGGCTACGGCGTCGCGCGTCGCATCGAGGAAACGAGCAAGAACCGCATCACCCTCAACTACGGCACACTTTACCCGGCCTTGCTCAAGCTCGAGCAGGAAGGGTTCATCAAGGCCGAGTGGAGCCAGTCGGAGAACAACCGCCGGGCCAAGTTCTATGCGCTCACCGCCTCCGGGCGCAAGCAGCTGGCTCGAGAAGCCCGGGACTGGAACCGCACCGCCGACCTGATCGCCGCATTCCTGGCGCCGCGCCGGGAGTCCCAGTGAAATACCTCCGCGCCGCCCTCGCGCGCCTCGCCGGCTTCCTCACCGGGCACCGCCGGGACGACGAACTTCGCGCCGAGCTGGAGTCGCACCTCGAGATGGAGACCGCGGAGAACCTCCGCCGCGGCATGCAGCCGGACGAGGCGCGACGCCGGGCGCTCATCGCGTCGGGCGGCCTCGGGCGCGCCGCCGAAGCGGTGCGGGATCAGCGGGGACTCCCCTGGGTGGACGGTCTCGCCGCCGACATTCGGTACGCCCTCCGCGCGCTCCGCCGCACCCCGGCGTTCACCGCGGTGGTGGTGATCACCCTCGGCCTCGGCATCGGCGCCAACACGGCGATCTTCAGCGTGGTGCGTGGCGTGCTCCTCAAACCGCTTCCCCACCGAGACGGCGACCGCCTGGTCTACATCCGTCATTCGATGGACGGCCCAGGAGGCGCCAACGTGGCGTTCTCGGTACCGGAGGTGCGTGACTTCCGCGACGGCGCCAAGTAGCTCGCCGGCATCGCGGAATTCTCTCCTTTTTCTTTCATTCTCCAGGAACAGAACGACGCGGTCCGGATGGATGTGGGGCTGGTCACCGGCAACTTCTTCGATGTCCTGGGCCTGGCTCCCGTACTTGGCCGACTCACCCGGCCAAGCGACGATGGCAGCGGTGTGCCTCCGGTGATGGTGCTGACCCACGAGTTCTGGATGAAGCGCTTCCACGGCGACTCCACCATCGTCGGCAGCCAGGTTCATCTCGACGGCACGTCGGTGACCGTGATCGGGGTGGTTCAGTCTGCGCCCTGGTACCCCTCCGGTGTCGATGCGCTGCTCAATATGGTGATCAGTCCGCACCACGTAAGCGCGATGATGGTTCAGGGTCGCACCCATCGCATGACCGAGATGATCGCGCGACTGGCGCCAGGCGCCACGGTGCGGCAGGCCCGGACCGAGATCACCGCCGTCCAGACCCGGATTCAGAACGAATTCAAGGAGGCCTACGATCCGGGGTCGCACTACCGGGTCGCGGTGCTTCCGTTCAAGGAGGTACTGGGCGAGCGGGCCCGTCTGACGATGTGGCTGCTGATGGGCGCCGCGGCGTTCGTGATGATCATCTCCGCCGCCAACGTGGTGAATCTGACCCTGATGCGTGGAGTGCGCCGGGAGCAGGAGCTGGTGGTGCGCGCTGCGCTGGGCGCCGGCGGATCGAGGCTTCGCCGCCTCCTGCTTGCCGAGAATCTCGTGCTCGCCTTCATGGGCGGCGTGGTCGGTGTGATCCTCGCGCTGGGCGGCGTGAAGCTGCTCATTTCCCTCGCGGAGCGGTATTCGCCCCGCGCGAACGAGATCAGGCTCGACGCCGTGGCACTGGGCTTCACTTTCGCGCTCTCGGTTGCCATCGCCCTGCTGCTCTCCTTCGTGGCGTCCCTACCAAGGGAAGGCGCCTTCGCCTCGTGGATTTCAGCTGGGGTGCGGCGGATGAGCGGGAGCCTGCGGAAACAACGGCTGCAGCGGGGGCTGGTGGTGGCGCAGATCGCGGTGTCGGTCGTGCTGCTCGCGGGGGCCGGATTACTGATCCGAACCGTGATCCAGCTCTCCGATGTAAGCACCGGCCTCCGCACCGAGCAGGTGCTCACCATGCAGGTGCAGCTCTTCTCGCCGGTGCAGTTCACGCCGGCGACCATGATGGTTGCAGACGCCTCCGCCAAGCAGCGCTACGACCTGATGCGGCAACAGATCGCGGCGCTTCCCGGCGTCCTGGAGGTCGGGGTGGGCTCCACCATGCCGCTGCGGGGAACCTCGGTGCGGTTCGACGTCAAGGCCGAAGGGAAGTCTCCCGTGCCGGGCCGGGCGACACCGCGGGCCGACTTCCGCACCGCCGGGCCGGAATATTTCCGTGCGGCCGGCGTCCCGCTGCTGAAGGGACGCGAGTTTTCCAGCACCGACCAGCCCGGCTCGGGGAGGGTCGTGATTATCAATCAGACTCTCGCCGCGCAGCTATTTCCCAACGAGGATCCGCTGGGCAAGCGCATCGCCTGGAGCGGTGAGGTGCTCAAGTTCACCCCGATCAGCTCCGACTGGCGGACCGTGGTCGGTGTGACGGGCAATACCCAGGATGGCGGGCTCGACGCCGAGCCGCGGACCGTGGTGTTCATGCCGTTCGCGCAGGAGCTCGCGATGGGCGGGGGGATGGTGATCCGCGCGGACAGCAACGTGACAACGCTGACGGCGGCAGCCACCCGAATCGTTCGCGACATCGCGCCGGCCGCGCCGATCGAAAACGTGATGACGGTGGCGCAGATCAAGGACCTGAGCGTCTCCCCCCGTCGGCTTAATGCCGCCCTGGTGTCGTCG
>JBEPVJ010000263.1:0-4381 GCA_041691095.1 Gemmatimonadales bacterium | reverse complement strand
GCGCTCAGCTGCACCAGGGTATCGGCGCGGGGCGTGACCACCAGCGGAATGAAATCGGAGACGATGGGATCCTTGGTGCCAACCAGCGCTTGGACCCGCGCCGTATCGGACCGCAGCCGACCGGTGACCTTTCCGGTTGCACCGTCCACGACGATGGTGGTGTCGGGGGTGCGCCAGAGCACCGGCGCCTCCACCGAGTCACCATGCTGATCGAAGGTGCGCGCGGTGAGGGTCAGCGTCGCGCCGAGCTCGACGCCGTTGCAGAAGGGGGGCTGGATCTGAAGGTTGGAAACTCCGGCGTCGTTGGGCTGGAGACTGCTGCAGCCGGCACAGAGGGCTGCCACCAGCAACGCAGCCGCGACCCGCGTCACGCGGTGCCGGCCGCCTCGGCCTCTTCCGCCGATGACGCGCCTTCGATCTCCTGAAGGGCCGTCTCGGCGTGGCGAACCCACTTGTCGGCGTCGGGGCCCTTGGGCGGGCGCCCCAGGAACGCTCGAAGATGCTGGGCGGCGTCGCTGGTTTCGCCCTTCTTGATCAGCAGGAAGGCGATGCCGTAGTGCGCGCCGGTGAGCGTCGGATCGAGCTCCAGCGCCTTCCGATAGTGACGGATGGCTTCATCCGGCTGGCCGGTCTTGGTGAACGCGATTGCCATGTTCTGGAGAATGCGTGGATCACGCGGGTTGTCGCGGAGGCCGAGCCGATAGGACGTGATGGCAGCGGTATAGTCGCCCTGACGTTCGAGCGCGAGGGCCTCGTTGAGATAGTCCAGGCGCTTCGGGCGGGAGGTGTCGGGCGGCGAAAAACTGTTCAGGAGCCTGCGCCAAAAACTCATTGTCCTATACTATATCCTTCCTTCCGGCAAGGCAACGCAATTGCCCCCACCACCTTCCGGTGTTTACCTTGGGCCGGAATTCCCTCGCTGTCGACGTTTCAGCCGGAGCCCCCCAATGCGCCGAACCATCTCTCCAGCCACCCGGGGCGTCCTCGAAATCGACTGGCCACTGTTCGGTGAGCTCTGCCGCGCCCTCGCCCTCAAGGTGGCCCGGGACTACGACCCGGAAGTGATCCTCGGCGTGGCCAAGGCCGGGGTCATTCCCGGTGTCGTCATCGCCTCGATCCTTCAACGGGACTTCTTTTCCATGGTGGTGACCCGAAAGGCCGAGGACGACCTCCCGGTGCTGGTGGCCGGGCCGCCGCCGTCAGTGAAAGGCCGCAGGGTGCTCATTGTGGACGAAACCTGCGATACCGGCCACACGATGCGGCTGGCCCTGAACGAAGTGAAGGCAGCCCGGCCCTCCGAGGTCATGACCGCGGTCTCCTTCAAGACCGGTCCCTATGAGCCGGATTTTCATTCCTTTGACACCGACAAATTCATCATCCTGCCGTGGGATCGCGAAGTGGTCGAAGACGGCCAGCTCGTGACCCGGCCGGACTACGCCAGGTATCTCCAGAGCACTCGGTGAAGTCGCGGATCCTCGATGCGTTGGGCCGGTCGCGGGCGGGCTACACCGAACTCCGCCTGCGCCGGGTATGGTGCACCACTGTCCTGGTCCGGGGCCGCAGCGTGGAAGTCGCCACGGCGGCAGTAGAATCCGGTGGCATGGTGCGAACCTGCTCGCCCGGCACCGGCTGGGGCATGGTCGGATTTTCCGGCACCGAGCGCCTGGACGTTCCAGTCCTGCAGGCGCATGAGTTCTCCCTTGCCGGGGCTTCCCGCCTTCCGGTGACATTGGCGCCGATCGCGGTGCGCCAGCACGAAGCCGCCACTCACCTCGACGATGATCCCCGCGAAATCCGGCTGACCGAAAAGCGCCAGCGGGCCGAGGTGCTGGCGGCGGCGCTCTTCGGCCTGGACCGCCGCGTCGTGTCGGGCCGGATCCTGCTGCGCGACGAGGTGGTGGAAACCTGGCTCGCCACGTCGGAAGGCACCTGGATACACGACCTCCGCTCCGAGGTGAGCGTCGCCGCGCTCGCCATCGCCGAGGAGGAGGGCAACGTGGAGCGCGCACTGGGCTCGATCGGTCAGCGGGGCGGCTGGCGAGCCGCCGCCGGCGCCGAATTGCTGGTGCTGGGCGTCGCGTCGCGCGCGATCGAACGGCTCCACGCGACGCCGGCGCGCCCCGGCCGCTACACTGTCGTGATGGATCCTGCCGCCGCTGGTGCGCTGGCGCATCGGGCGGTGTCCCACCTCGCTCGTCCCGCGTTGCCCGGCGCCGATCCCGACGTGCTGCCAATCGGGACCCGGGTCGGCCCCGAGTGTCTCTCGGTGGGCGATGATCCCACCGCGGAAGGACTGCGCGCCTCCAGCATCTGCGACGACGAAGGCACCGGCACCCGCCGCACTCCGCTGGTTCAGAACGGAGTGGTGGTGGGTCACCTGCACAACCGCGAGACCGCAGCGACCACCGGCCACGCCCCCACCGGGCATGCACGGGCCGGCGCCCTGCGGGGCGCGCCCCATCCGCGGGCAACCAATACCTACCTCGCACAGGGCACCGGCAGCTTCGATGACCTGATCGGCGGCATCGGCACCGGGATTTACCTCGCCGATACGCTGGCCGCGGAAGCCGCCGGCGACCAGGTCTCGCTGCGCGCCGGGAGCGCGCGGATGATTCGCAACGGCCGCCTTGCCGAAGCGGTCAAAGGTGTGCACATCAGCGCCGGGATTCTGGCGCTGCTGGGCCGGGTGGATGCGATCGCGGCGGATTTCTCCTGGGATACTCAGAACGCCAGCTGTCGCGACGGCAGCGCCGGCGTGGTGCCGGTCACGACCGGCGCGCCGCATCTCCGGCTGGTGGATGTGGCCGTCGGTGAGGGATCTTCGTGATCGGCAGAATCCTCGACGCGCTGGCAGGGCGGGTCTCGGCGGCGGACGCAGTCGTCAAGACCGACGACACCCTGACGCTCTCGATTTCCGCCGAGGGTGATACCCGGGTGTCAGGGGCGCGGAGCCAGGTCAGCCACCTGCGGGTGGCCCGGCAGGGACGCATCGGGTTCGCCTCCACCTCGGAAGACGCAAGCTCGGATCTGGTGGGTCGGGCGATGTCGGGGGCCGCGTCGGGAGAGGAGCTCGAGCTCTTCCTCCCTGCGCCGGCGCCGCTCCCCTCGGTGGTAACCCGCGCGCCCCAGGCCGCCGCCGCCGATGCGGCGGTGCTGCACGGCCTGGCGCGCGCGCTGTACGAGCGGCTCTCCCGGACCGACCGGAGGGTGGAAGCCTGGGCGGAACGCTCGACCGGCGCAGTACAGGTCGCCAACACGCGCTCGGTGCTCGCGGGTTACGATGTCAGCCTGGCCGGGGTCGGCGCGCTGGTGGAGAGCATCAGCGCGGAATCGGCGCCGCCCTGCCGGATCCACTGCGCCGGGGTGGCGCTCCCCACGCTGCTCGACGTGGAGCTGCTGGTCGACGAGGTGAGCCGCCGGCTCGATCCCCCGATCGTCGAGCGCGCCGTGGCGCTCTTCGATCTTCCCCTCTGCCTTGGTCCGCGCGCCGCCGCGACGCTGCTCCGTCCGCTGCGCGCCGCACTCACCGGCTACGAAGCCTTCCTGGGCCGCTCGCCGCTGCGCGGCCGGCTCGGCGAGCAGCTGTTCGACGGGAAGCTCACACTCAGTGACGATCCGACCGCGCCGGGCCGTCCCGGTTCCCGCCCGGTGGACGACGACGGTGTGGTGTCTCGGCGGGTTATGCTGGTCGAGGCCGGAAGGCTGGCTGCTTTCGCGAGCGATCTCCTGGTCGGCGCGCGGGCCCAGGTTCCCTCCACCGGTCACGGTTGGCGGCTGCCGCACGCCGCGCCGCGGGTCGGACTGACCAACCTCCGGATGCAGCCCGGTGCCGAAAGTCGAGAGGCGCTGCTGGGTGCCATGGGCCGCGGGGTGCTGATCGAGGATCTCGACTGGGGCGCTGGTGCCAATCCGCTGCCCGGCACCATTGCGCTCCGGGCGCCGTGGGCCTATCTGGTCGAGGGCGGAACGATTCGCGGACGGCTGGAGGGCGTGGTGGTGTCGGGGAATGTGTTCGAAGCGCTCAATCAGATCGTGGCAGTCGGGAGCGATGCGACCTGGGTTGGATCGCAGGAGCTGCCGTCTCTCGTCGTGAAGGGGCTTTCGCTGGTCAGAGATCGTTGAGCCCCCGGCATCCCGGTCGAGCCCCGCGTGTCGGTCCCGGATCACAGAGTACACAGAGCGCTGATTGTGGTCTCGCAGGTCAGACCCCATAGGTGTCCCCACGGTTTCATTCTGTGAAATCTGTGGGTCAGTGATTCTGAGCCACGAGCTTCCAGATCGATCAGTTCCGCGCGTCGGTCCCGGAGACCACAGATTACACAGAATGCTGATTGTGGTCTCGCAGGTCAGACCCCATAGGTGTCCCCACGGTTTCATTCTG
>JBEPVJ010000262.1:0-4427 GCA_041691095.1 Gemmatimonadales bacterium | reverse complement strand
ACCGGGAGAAGGGCCTCGTCATTTTTACCCCCAATCTCCGCTGGACCAACATGCCGCTGCGTGATCGCATCGGCGGGGCGCTCAACCTGCCGGCCTCGCTCGACAACGACGCCAACTGCGCCCTGCTGGGGGAGCATTGGGTTGGCGCGGCGCGGGGGGCCCGCAATGCGGTCTGCTTCACGATCGGCACCGGCATCGGTGGGGGCATCGTGGTGGACGGCAAGCTGGTCCACGGAGCATCCGACGTCGCCGGCGAGATCGGCCACATCACGATCGAGGTGAACGGGCGCCGCTGCGGCTGCGGAAATGACGGCTGCCTCGAAGCCTATGCCTCCGGGCCGGCCATCGCGCGCCGCGCCGTCGAGGCGATCGAAGCGGGAGCAACCACCGCGATGGCCGGCAAGGCGGGCGATATCGCGAAGATCACCGCCCAAACCGTCTTCCAGTGCGCCGCCGACGGCGACCCGCTGGCGGATGAGCTGGTCCGGGATACCGCGCGCTACCTCGGCGTCGGCATCGCCAATATGCTCAACATTCTGAATCCGGAGGTCGTGGTCGTCTGCGGCGGGGTGACCAAAGCCGGCGATCACCTGTTCATTCCGCTGCGCCGGGAGGTCAGCCGGCGAGCATTCAAGCCTGCGGTGGAGGCCTGCCGCATCGTGCCCGGGCAGCTCGAGGGCACCGCCGGGGTGGTGGGCGCCGCCAAGGCTTGGCTGGACCAGCATGCGTAGAGTGGGTGTGATCGGATCGCTGGTGTGGGATGAAATTCACGGGCGAGACCCCGCGGTCGCCGTGATCGAGGAATGGGGCGGAATCGCCTATGCGCTGGCGAGCCTCGACGCGCATCTCCCGGCGGACTGGGAGCTCGTTCCACTCATCAAGGTGGGACAGGATCTGGCCGAAGAGGCCCGAGCCTTTCTCCAAACGCTGCGGCGCCGTGCAACCGGCGCCCGCTACATCGAGGTTCCGGTTCCGAACAACCGGGTGGTGCTCTACTACCAATCGGCCGAGCGGCGCTGCGAGCGAATGGCCGGCGGGGTGCCGGCGTGGAATTGGGCCGAGCTCGGCCCGATGGTGCGGGATCTCGATGCGCTGTACGTGAATTTTCTCTCGGGCTATGAGATGTGCCTGGGGACCGCCGAGGCCCTTCGTCAGGGGTTCCAAGGTCTCATCTACGCCGATCTCCACTCGCTGCTGCTCGGTGTGCACGGGGACGGGGTGCGGATACCCAAGCCTCTCCCGAACGCGCCGAGCTGGTTCCGCTGCTTCGACCTGGTCCAGGTCAACGAGGATGAGATGAACCTGCTGGGATCGGACCCGCTCTCGCTCGCGGCAGAGATGCTGTCGCAGGGCGTATCGACCCTGCTGGTGACGCTGGGGCCGAAGGGGGCCGTGTATGTGACCGACGGGAGCCCAGTCACCACCGCGCTGATCCCCACGGATCCGGTTCTGGGTGCCACCGACCCCACCGGATGCGGCGACGTGTTCGGCGGCGCGGTCTTCTCCCGGTTGCTCGCGGGTGATTCGCTGGAGCAGGCCGTCGTGACGGGCAACCGCGCGGCCGCCCGCAACGTCACCTTCCGCGGCGCATCCGGACTGGCTGGACATCTTCGGGGAGAGCTGGTGGCCCCGTGATGCGCATTGTCACCATCCCCGCGTCGCTCGACGACAAGACCCTCGATGTCCTTGCCGCCGGCATCGGAGAATGGCCGCCCAGCGAGGGGCTCCTCTTCGACGCGCGGGCCGCGCAATGGGCATCGCCGTATGGGCTGACGGCCCTCCTGACCCTGGGTCAGTCCATGGCGGAAGCCGGGCTCACGACGCCGAAGCTGACGGTTCCCGAAAATGACGACGTAAAGAGTTACTGGGCCAGGGCCGGGTTCTTTCACGCCGCCGCGGAATGCTTCGAGCTGGTGGGCCGAGTCCCCAAGAAGCCGGCCGATCCTCCTTCGGACGTGCTGCTGCCGGTCACCCCTATCCGCGCCTTCGAAGATGTGATCAACGTGGTGGGCCGGATTCAGGAGCGGGCCCAGCGCATCCTGACGTCGGAGCTCAATCTCGCGCCGAAGGCGACGATGGGATTCGGCATGTGCTTCTCGGAAACCTGCCAGAACATCGTCGAGCACGCCGGAACCGGTGGTTGGGTCGCGGTCCAGACGTACAATTGGCGCAAACGCCTGGGCCGAAAGGTCGTCGTGATTGCGGTGAGCGACTCCGGGATGGGATTTCGCCGCTCCCTCGAAGCCACTGAGGCCAAGAAGGTCGGAGACCGCTGGGGAGACGGTGCCGCGCTCGAGCTGGCCCTGCTCCAGAACATCAGCCGCTTCCGCGATCCGGGCCGAGGGCAGGGCTTGGCGGGCATTCGTCGTTACCTTGGACGGTGGCAGGGAAAGATTTCGGTCCGAAGTGGCACCGCGAGGCTTGCGGTGGTCCCCTCCTGGGACGACGACGAACCCCTGGCAGAGTATCTCCCGTTCTTCCCGGGCTCACAGGTCCAGATCACCATTCCCGCCCAGGAGGCTGGCCCGACATGATGCAGCGAATCGATCTGGCTCCAATGCTCCGCGAGACGCTCACCACCCCTTATTCCGACATGGTGACCCGTTCGACCGGCGTCGCGCTGCGCGGCCGGATCGAACAGGCCATCTCCGGCGCCAGTCATCGAACCACCCAGCTGAATTTCACCGCGGTGGGCCTGCTCGATTTCAGCTGCGCCGATGAAGTGGTGGCCAAGCTGCTGCTCCGGGTGGCCGATGAGGAAGAGCACTTCGTAGTCCTCTCGGGGATTACCGACAGCCATCTCGATGCAATCGATCACGTCCTCGAGCGGCACGGGTTGTCGGTCGCCTCGCTCGGCGAAGGCGAAGCCAGCGCCCGGGTGCTGGGTGTCACAACCCCCGACGTCCAGACCGCCTTTCAGGCCATTCAGCGGCTCGGTGCGGGAGACGCCAAGCGCCTCGCGGACGCGCTTTCCTGGACGGTCGAACGGGCCGCCGATGCGCTCCAGTCGCTGGCGCTGCGCCGGTTGATCCAGGCCGCCGGCGGAACCTATCGCCCACTCTCGATGCCATGAGCGTCCCCCAACTGGGCCGGTCTACCATCGCGATCCACGGGATACCGGAGCCTCGGCGAGAGGGAGAGCCGGTGGTCGCGCCGATCATGCAGTCGGCGACCTTCGTGAACGCCGTCGGCTCGGACCGCGAAGTGCTTTACACCAGGTATGGCAACAACCCAAACCAGGTGAGCTTGGGCCGGAAGTACGCGGTGCTCGAGGGCGCCGAGGACGCGGTCTTCGTGGCGAGCGGCATGGGAGCCACCGCGCTCGCGCACCTCGCAGTCCTCGGTCCCGGCGACCACCTTCTTGCCAGCCAGTGGATCTATGGCGGCACCCACAAATTGTTCGACCAAGAATTCGGCCGACTCGGCATCACCGTCTCCTATGTCGATCCAACCACTCCGCGCATCTGGCGCAAGTCGATCAGGAAAAACACCCGAGCCATCTTCATCGAATCGCCGGTCAATCCCACCATTCGGGTGCTCGATCTGGCCCCGATCGCCGGCATCGCGAAGGAATTCGGCCTCGCCCTCCTGGTGGATTCCACCTTCGCGAGCCCGATCAACTTCCGCCCGATCGAGCACGGCGCCGACGTAGTGATCACCAGCGCCACCAAATACCTCAATGGACACAGCGATGTGATCGCCGGCGCAGTCGCCGGAACCCGCCCGGTCATCGAGGAAGTCATCCGTCTGATGCGGGTCTGGGGTCAGGCCATCGATCCCCATGCGGCGTGGCTGCTGGACCGCGGCATGAAAACGCTGTCGGTCCGAATGGAACGGCACAACTCCAATGGACTCGCCGTCGCCACCTTCCTGAGCGGCCACAAGGGTGTCAAAGCGGTGCAGTATCCCGGGCTGGAAAGCCATCCCGATTACGAGATCGCCACCCGTACGCTGGACGGTTCCGGCGGAATGGTGGGAGTGACGCTGGCAGGAGGCACCGAAGGAGCCGAGCGGTTTCTCCGGCGGCTCCGGCTGTTCATTCACGCTCCCAGCCTCGCCGGCGTGGAGAGCCTGGTCTCCGATCCTCACGTCACGTCGCACAAGGGCCAGAGTCCGGCCGACCTCGAGTCCGCCGGCATCGCCGAGGGATTCGTCAGGCTTTCCTGTGGCATCGAGGATCCGGAAGATCTGATCGAAGATTTGCGGCAGGCTTTGAAATAAGACCGGTGGTACTCCTTGTCGTCGCCTGGTACTGGTTGTCCTCGCAGAGTTACCTGTACCCATTTACTTTCGTTGCCAATGCGCAAGCGGGAAGCTAGCATAGGCAGAGGATTAGCGCAGGCTCCAAGGCAGAGGTAAGCACCGTATCCTGAGCGACCCGCCCTCCCCGCGGTTAATGTTCCGGAGGCGCAGCGCACTGCACATGG
>JBEPVJ010000261.1:0-4432 GCA_041691095.1 Gemmatimonadales bacterium | reverse complement strand
CCCATGATGTGATCGATATGCGCGTGGGTGAGCCAGATGGCGGCAATCTTCCAGCCGCGCCGACGCGCCTCTTCCAGGAACCGGTCGGATTCCTCTCCCGGATCGACGATGACGGCGGTGGCCCCGCCGGCTTCTCCGAGCAGGTAGCAGTTCTGCTCGAAGAGGCCATTCAGGATGGGAACGACTTCGAGCGGCGGCACCGGTCAGACCGTGCCGGCGAGCTTACTCCGACGCTCGGTCAGATACTTCTCCGTGGCGATCGCCGCGGTGGTGGCGTCTCCCACGGCGGTGGTGACCTGCCGCGTGAGCTGGACCCTCAGATCTCCGGCGGCGAACAGGCCGGGGATGGAGGTCATCATGCGGTCGTCGGTCCTGAGATAACCCGCGGCATCGTGATCGACGTGCTCCATCACCAGCCCGGTGTTCGGCTTGAACCCGATGAACACGAAACAGCCAGTGACGTCGAGCTTCGAGGCGGCGCCGGTGACGAGATTCGCCAGGTCGAGATGGGTCAGGCCCGCTGGCCCGCCCACCATTTCGACGACCCGGGTATTCCAGATCACCTCGATCTTGGGATTGGCCATGGCTCGTTCCTGCACCAGCCTGGACGCGCGGAATTCGTCGCGGCGGTGGATGATGTACACCTTGGCGGCGTAACGGGTCAGGTAATCGGCTTCCTCGACTGCGGCATCGCCGCCACCCACCACCGCGATGGTGTCTCCCTTGAAAAAGGCGCCGTCACAGACCGCGCAATACGACACGCCGCGGCCGGCATAGTCCAGCTCGCCGGGCACGTCGAGTTTGGTCGGAGTGCCCCCGGCGGTCAGGATCACGACCGGAGCAAAGAACTCGGCGCCGCTGCTGGTGGCGACGCGGAAGGTGCCGTCGGGGAGGCGGTAGATGCCTTCGACATTTTCCTGCTGGATGTCGGCGCCGAACGCCTGGGCGTGCTCGGCCATCCGGAGCGCAAGCTCCGGGCCCAGGATCGTCGTGAACCCGGGATAGTCGTCGACCTTCTCGGTGTTCAGCAGCTCACCGCCGGGAATGCCGCGTTCCAGCAAAACGGCCTTCAGCATGCCCCGTCCGGCGTACATGGCGGCGCAGAGACCGGCGGGTCCGCCGCCGACGATAATCAGATCGAGATCGGTGTGGCTCATAGGTAGGTGAATACTAATCGGCTGCGCTGCCGCCGAGCCGTAAGATGCTCACCGCGCCGTGGCAGGCCGACACCGTTCCCACAACGACGTCAACGGCGGATCCGGAATCGCCAGCGTCCTCGAGCGAGCGTCGGCTGGCGCGAATTTCCTCGGCGCCGAACATGCCAACACCGAAGGCGTGGTGCCGGGTGGTGAAGAGTGCCGGGCCGCGGGTTGGGCGGCGGACATCGAGGCGGGCGGTATAGCGTGCCAGCGCGTCGCTCATCTCCCAGGTGCGGGGCGCGCGAATCATGGGGCAGGTCAGCGGCTCGACACAGTGGGTCGGGCAAATCCAGTCGGCAAAGGAGACGTAGCGGGTGCCGTCGGGGCCAAGGGCGTCGTAAGGGCTGCCCAACGGGATGTCGGGCGTTGTCAGCCCTGATTCGCGTGCCGGCCACCGGTGGCGAGCGAGGTCGAGCAACCAGCCGGCCATGAGGTGAGGCGTCAGCGGCGAGGGAACTATCGCATCGTCGGGCTCTCCCGGCGCGGGAGGTGCGGCGGTCAAAAAGCCCCGGAGAAACTCACTCCAGTCGGCCCGGACCAACTCTCTTCCTGGGAAGGGGGGAAGCGTGGACGCGCTTTGGCATTGTGGGTCTCGATCCACCACCAGCACCCGGCGCACCTCCAGCTTCCCTTTGCGGCACGCTGCTTCGAGCTGGCCGGCATAGAAACTCCCGTAGCATCCGCCTCCAATGATGGCAACGTCGCGAAGCGGAGCGGCCTGCTCGCTCATCCGCTGGCTTTACGCGCCAACACGCTCTGATCCATCAGGTCGAGCCATTCCGCGGGCACCGACTGGGAGCCGAGCATGGCGTGGGTCCCCTCCCCCACTTCCTCGCCGTGCCAGTCGCTTCCACCGGTGCGAAGAAGACCCAGTCCCATCGCCAGGGCAGTGAGCCGGGCCCGCGCTTCGCCGCTGTGGCCGGGGTGACGGGTCTCCACCGCGTCGAGGCCTTCGTCGCGAAAGGCGGTCAGCGCGGCACGGGTGCCCCGGTCCTTGAGGTGCGCGGCGGAAACGATTCCTCCCACCGAATGCACCAGATCGGCGACATCGTGGAAGGACGGCAGCGTCTTGTCGACGTAGGCGGGCCGCCCCCGGCCGAGCCACTCGCGGAAAGCGTCCTCAACCGAGGACACTTTCCCGAGCCGAACCAGCACCCGCGCCAAGTGAGGCCGCCCGATGGCGGCACCATTGGCCTCCGCCACGACATCGTCGAACGAGACATCAACGCCCCAGGCCTGGAGCCCCTGGACCATTTCGCGGGCGCGCCGAATCCGGTCTTCGCGGCAGCGCTCCAGGAACTGGTTGAGGGCGGGCTCGTCGAACGGCAGGAAATATCCCAAGACGTGCATCTCACCCCACGGCGCAGCAGTGGAGAACTCGCAGCCGCTGATCACCCGCACGCCGAGCCGGTCTCCCTCCGCGGTCGCCTCCGCCACACCGCCGACCGTATCGTGATCGGTGAGCGCGACGGCGCCCAGACCGAGCTGCGCCGCGCGGCGCACCACCCCGGTGGGGGGCAGCACGCCGTCCGAGGCGGTCGAGTGCATGTGGAGATCGATCGGCAGAGGAGCGCTCAGCTTCGATACCCCGTGTCCGGGGTGGTCCAGGAGGGCTGGGACACCCTGAGTAACCCGGCGAGATCGGCGTCGCTCAGCTGGGCCAGCGCCGACTCCCTGCCTTTGGAGAGCTGGGGCGAGTAGCGCACAACCCGCTCTTCCCGCGGCGCCGGCGCCACCCGGACGAAGCGCAGAGCGAATTCATCCTTGCCGTACTGGGTGGTGCGCCCGGTCGGTGCGACCATCCACCGCTCACCGCTCGATTCGAACGTGCGTCCTGGCATCATTCAGCATTCCTCCAGTAAGACTTCCTCCCACAATACGCGCGCCTCCGGCGCGTAGGAGGCGATGGCTTCGAGCCGGCGCTCCAGCGCAGATTCCTCGGGATCCATAACCCGCACTGCCCGGTGACGGCCGGGATCGGAGCTTTCGCTGAACTCCAGAAACGACCCGGCCGCCTCAGGATCCCGGAACAGCCAGAGATGCTCACCCCGCGCCTTCATGCGCGCCGCGAGCCGCGCGAGCGTTTCGACATACTCCGTCTCCCGCGGCCGCGATACGGTCACCCTGGACGCCATCAGTGCACGGGGCATGCCTCAGACCGCGTCCTGCGGGAAATTCTCGAGGTGCTTTTTCAGATCAGCGAGAAAGCGATCGGCATCGGCGCCGTCCACGATTCGGTGGTCGAACGACATGGCGAGAATGCCCATGGTCCGGATGCCGATGGTGTCGCTGCCGTCGGCGCCGGTGATCACCGCAGGTCGCTTCACGATGGCTCCGACCGCGAGAATTCCGGATTGGGGCTGATTGAGAATCGGTAGCCCCACCAGGGTCCCGAACACACCGGGGTTGGTGATGGTGAAGGTGCCCTTCTGCACCTCGTCGGGAGACAGCTTCTTGGCGCGGGCGCGCTCGGCGAGATCGTTGATCGCCCGGGCGGTACCGAGCAGGTTGAGCTCGTCGGCATGGCGCACCACCGGGACGATGAGACCCCAATCCAGCGCGACCGCAATGCCAAGGTTGATGTCGCGGCGGAGCAGCGTGCTCTCGCCCATGACCGAGGCATTGAGGATCGGATGCTTGCGCAGGGTCTGCGCCACGGCCGAGGCGATAAAGCCGAGGAAGGTCAGGTTGACACCGCGCTCCGCGTACTCCGCCTTTTTCCTGGCGCGCAGGGTGGCAATGCGGGTGTAGTCGATCTCGATCAGGCTGTGCACGTGCGCGGACACGCGGCGCGACATGATCATGTGGTCGGCGGTGAGCTTCCGGATCCGGGACCACGGCTCGACCCGATCGCCCTCCCAGGGCTCGACCATCGGACCCGGAACGATTCGCACGCCGTCTCCATTGGCGGGCTCGGCGGCCGGGCGCGGGGCGGATGGCGCCGCCAGGGCCAGCGCCACCGGGGCTCCAGCGGTCTGGGCGGCGGGCATCGGGTGCGATCCCGCCTCCAGAAAGGTGAGCACGTCGTTGCGGGTTACCCGGCCAGCCAGCCCGGAGCCGGGGATGCCGGTGATATCGAGGTTGTGCTCGACCGCCATCTTGCGTACCAGCGGAGTCGACTTGGTGCGGAGCCGTTCCTCGAGCGACTGATCGCCGGTCGCCGCGGCGGGGCGCGGGGGGGCCTGCGCAGCCGCGGGCTGGGCCGCCGGCCGGGTAGGTGCCGGGGCCGGCGG
>JBEPVJ010000260.1:0-4442 GCA_041691095.1 Gemmatimonadales bacterium | reverse complement strand
GGCGGGGGGAACGGTGCAGCCATCGCTGGCGGTCATTGGGTTCGTCGCGTGTCTCGCCGCGGGACTCGTCGCGGCGATACAACCCGCCCGCGCCGCGGCGACGATCTCGCCCGCCGCGGCGCTCCGGGGATAGTGATGCGCGGGGCGATGGCGTACTCATCGTCGCGGCGGCGGCGGGAGACCATGCCGCCTTCGCCGTGCTGGTGCGCCGCCACATCCGCTCGGCGACGCTGCTCGCGGCGCAGCTCATGGGAGATCGGGATGAGGCGGAGGATATTGCCCAGCAGGCCTTCACGATCGCCTTCGACCGGATCGACGACCTCGACCCCGCGAGGCCGTTTGCGCCCTGGCTCTTTGCGGTGGTACGCCGATTGGCCGGGAACAATCTCGCGCGGACGTCGCGTCGCCGGAAACTCTGGACCCGCTGGGGACCGCAAGCGTCCGACCCGGCGACCAAGCCAAGCGGCGAAAACGCACTACTGGCTCGGATCAACCTGGCGGCCGCCTCGCACGCATTCAGCGCGCTGCCACCGATGCAGCGGGCCTGTTTCGAGCTGGTCGCCCTCCGCGACATCCCACCGGTCGATGTCGCCGCGATGCACGGGATTGCCGTCGCTACCGTCCGGCAACATGTATTTCGGGCGCGGCATGCGCTGCGGAAAGCCCTTGACAAGCCGGATGACGGGATCGAAGGCCTTTAAGAGGAGATTCGACTATGTCCGAAATCCATGATACGTCGCCCATTCCCGATGAGTCGGCATACTGGGATGATCTCGCCGCCCGGGTCGCCGCCAGGGCGGTGCACCGTGATGGCGCGCTCGACTGGCTCGCGGCACCCACCGCGACCTGGCTGACCCTCCTTACAATAGCGTGCGCTGCGGGCGTGTTGCTCGTGTTGACGCGCAGCTCCCCTGCCCCTCTGTCGGTGGGGAGGGAATGGGCCCTGGTCCTCGCGCCATCCGACGAGGTCGGCCGCCGGGTCAGCAGCTCCGAGACCCCTCCAGCGCTCCTCGGCCTGGTCCTCGGTGCCCGCGCCGCACCCGGAGGAGGCCGATGATGCGCCCATGGATCCGTGGGACACTGGTACTGGTGCTGGCGCTCGGATCGGGGATCGCGCTTGGCATGGCGGTCGAGCGGGGCCGTACCGCCCAAGGAGATAGTCATGCTATGGACCCCGTGGTCCTCATGAGAACGCTCGATCGCGAGCTGGGGCTCGACTCGACCCAGCGAACCGCGATCAGCGGCGTGCTCCTCCGCCGTCAGGCCGCGATCGATTCTGCCTGGCGCGCGGTCCGGCCGACGGTGCGCGCGGCAATCGATTCCTCTCAAATGGAGATCGTTGGTGTGCTGCGGCCCGATCAGGTAAGCAAATTCCTCACGCTGGTTCAGAGCGCCCACAGCGGCATTCGGTAGAAACTGGGCCACCGTCTTCGCCGGACGGGACGGAGGCGAAGATGAAACAGCCCACCGTGACTGACCGAGGCCGCCGCCGTGCAGGGAGACGCCAGTGCCAGAAGAGCATCAAGGGGTTTGAGGACACCGCAGAACCGTGACACAACCCGACTAGATTCTTTCCTCTCGCTCACGGAAAGATATGGACGAGTTTCGGATTGTCTCGGGCACCTGTCACCCGCTCTACTGCTTCGAAGTCGGCTTCCAGATCGATCTCGACGCCGTCGAGCGCGCCCAGGCTGGTAGCGAGCGCGCCGCCCTTCAGCACCGCGAGCGCCCCGCCGGCCCGTTCGAGATGCGGGCCGCCCCCTTAAGGATCACCGAGCCTCTGGAAGGGGTGAGCATCGCCCCCTTCCGGCTTGGGCCAACGGTCGAAATCGTGCTCTACGATTTCGGCGCCGCCTCGGTCTCATACGGTATCCCCCTCGAGCCGCAAGGACGCGAGCTGCTCGACCTGAGCGTCGCCCTCCGGACCCACGCCGGCCTAGCTGCCGACGCGCGAGGGCGCATTTCCCGGCTGGTCGAGCGCCTGGGAGCCGCGATCCAGCGCCCGAAGGTCGCCGAACGCATGGAAGACTTCTTCGTCTTCGAGATCGCCGAATGGACCGGAGCCGCAGACGCCGCGGAGCTGGTCCGCGACCATGCGGAGCTCCTGGCCCGGGTGCTCCGCGCCGACACCACCGACCTCTCCGAGGAGGAGATCGCCGACGCGATCGAGGTGCGGATCTCGTTCGGCAAGCGTGAGGTCACTGTCGTCGACTGGGATTCCGCGATCATCGTCGACGATCAGCCCGCCGACCTCCGCGCCGTGCTGGAATACGCCAACGTGCAGCTGCTGGAGCTGCGCCATCTCGACGACAATCTCAACGAGTTGCTGGAGCGGTCGTATCTGCTGGTGGGTCGGCGCACTGGATGGCGTGCCATTGCGCCGGGCTTCCTGGCGGATGAGCTGCGCCAGGTCTCCACGATGCAGGTGGAGAGCGCCGTGCTGCTGGAGCGGGTTACCAATGCCCTCAAGTTCCTGGGAGAAGAGTACCTGGCCCGGCTCTACCGCCTCGGCTCCGCCCGGCTGCATCTCGATGAGTGGGCCGCGGCCATCGGCCGCAAGCTCGAAACGGTAGGCGACCTCTACAAGACCATGTCAGACCGCGCAGCGGCCCGGCGCATGGAGCTGCTGGAGTGGGTCATCATCGTGCTGATCGCAGTGGAGCTGGTGGTGGCACTGAGCGGACATTAGGAAGCTCCTGGCCGCGCCTGGTTGATCGGCTCGAGCTGAAAGGCATCCGCGCCGAAGCGCTCCTGCAGAAACCTGCCGTTGGCCACCAGCGCGTCGGTATCACCTTCATGCATGCTGGTCACCACCTCTTTCATCTTGCCGTCCAGCAGCGTCAGCTGCTCCTTCAGAAGATCGTGCGACGTCCTGCCGTCGGACAGACCGTGGAGTTTGCGAAACCCGGCGGGCAGCGCCAGGTAACGCTGAAGTGTGGCGGGCAGGTAGTCGAGCGCAGTCTGTCGCACGTCGAAAACGCTGCGGTCTCCGATTGTTCCTGCCTTGGCCAGTCGCGGAAGGATGGCCCGGATCGAATCCACGATGCTGGTGGCCAGCGCGAAGAGATCGGGCTCGAGGGTCTTTTGAGTCTGGCGCAGCAGGCGACCCAGAGCCTCTTCGATACCGGCGGTGTCCAGCGACTGGCCCAGGGAAAGGTCCAGCTTCGGGCTGGCGGGGACGGCGAGATAGCCGATACCATAGAGGCCCGCCACGATCAGGTACCAGAAATGATCGACGATGCCGCCAAAATACAGGCCGAGCCCGGTCAGCCCGAGGGCGCATCCGGCAATGTTGCGGCTGCCATACAGAAACAGCAGGAGCCGGGTACGCCGGGAGAGGCTGGCCTCGATGGTCACTGGTATCCGCGAATCTCCTTGAAGACCACCGCCAGAGACGCCCCGTTGCCATCGAAGAGACGACCACCAGTCAGCTCGGCGATGCGCTTCAGCGCGTGCTGGTCGGCTTCGCCGAAGACGATCGGGAAGACTCGGATGGCATGGCCATTGGGCGGAAGCGCGTTGTAGAACGCCTCGAACTCTTCCGACGAGACCCCGTGGTTATTCTCGCCATCGGTCAGCAGGATGATAGTATAGTAGCGGGAAGAGTCCTGTTCGCGCGCGCGCATGGCCTCGCGATACCCCTCCTCGATCGCGGTGTAGATGGCGGTCCCGCCCTCCGCCACCAGTTGATCGGCATAGGACGATATTCTGCCGAGCAGCTCCGCGGGCACCGCGCCTTCGCCGAACTGGAATTCCTGTTGCGCTTCGACGTCCGAGCTGAAGGGCAAGAAGGTAACTCGCTCGCGGGACTGGAAGCGGGCAAACTGGCCGGTCAGGCTCGGGTCTCCTCCCGCCAGAGTATGGAGCGCACGCTGCAGCTGCTCCAGGCGCGCTCCCTTCATCGACCCACTCACGTCCAGCAGGTAGTAGGAATGGGATGGACGCCGCTGGTCGTTCAGGAAGCTGAAGAGTATCCGGTTGATCGCCGAGAGATCGTTCGGAAAGGGGAGCTCGACCAGGACCGCGGCCGGAAAAATGGTGCTGTCCGGCGCCACGTCGGCGATCGCGGGCCGGCGAAATGTCCTGGTCATCAGCTCGGTCTGCATGGCCGGCGTCCGGAGCAGCGCGACCACCGAGTCGTAGTCGGCCCGCTTGCTCTCGGAGAGCAGCACCAGGGGATAATCCGCCGTGACGATGCCTTCCCGGGGATAGATCAGTACCAGGGGCTCGCGCAGTTTCCCCCCGCGATTGAGCGATAGGAGGACGGATTCGTAGTTCACGATCCCGTCCAGCCTGTCCTGGTCTCGCTGGTATCCCTCCGCCAGCCAGCCCGAGCTCCCCGAGGTCAGCGTCTGTCCCTGAAAGAAGTCGTGCAGCGCCTTGCTGTCGACATCGGAGGCGGTGAGCGCGCTGCCAGTGTGGGAGAGCGCCGAGGCGACGCC
>JBEPVJ010000259.1:0-4488 GCA_041691095.1 Gemmatimonadales bacterium | reverse complement strand
GTGCCGGCCCCCAGCGCGGCCCGCACCACCAGCTCGTGTTCCCGGCGGACCCCCCGCATCAGGGTCAGGTTGGTGACGTTGGCGCAGGCGATCACCAGCACGAACGCTGCGGCGCCCATCAGCAGCCAGAGGGTGAGCTTGGCCTTCTGTCCCATGACTTCCTGGAACGGCGTCAGGGTCACCTGGTATCCCGAGCCGGCGTCGTAGGCTTCCGGATGGTCGCGGTGGGCCTTCCGGGTGATGTCGGCCACCTCGGCTTTGGCCTGGGCGACCGTCACCGAAGGCGCCAGGCGCGCGATCATCTGGGTCATCCGGTGGGTGCGCCCGGTGATCATCGTCGCCGAGATGTGGTGCTCGCTGATCACCATGTTCATCAGCGCGTCCATCCGCTGCGGGAAGGCCGGCGCCGCCTGGAGCACGCCCACCACCGGCACCGCCTTCCCGTTGATGTGCAGCGACTTGCCGATGATGCCGGTGTCCCCGCCGAAACGGGACAGCCAGTAGTCGTGGGCCAGCATCATCACCGGCGCCGCGCCAGGGCCGTCATCGTTCTTGTCGAAGGCGCGGCCGAGCACCGGCGAGAGCCCCATCACCGAGAAGTAGTTCCCCGTGACCAGCCCTACGTCGATTCGCACCGCCTCGCCCTTCTCGATCATCGTAAAGGTGATGGGCGAGTACTCCGCGATCCCTCCCAGCGTCTTCGACGATTCCCGGAAGTCGTTGATCTCCGGCACCGAGAACGCGATGTCGTCCCCCCCGGGCCCCTGGACCGACTGGCGCAGGTACACCAGGCGGCCACCCTCGCGGTGGGGCAGGGGCTTGAGCAACACCCCGCGAACCACGCTGAAGATGGCGGTATTGGCGCCGATGCCGAGCCCCAGGGTGAGCACCACGGCAGCGGTGAAACCCCGTGCGCGGGAAAGACTTCGGATGGCGTAGCGAAAGTCGAGCATGGAGCTTCTCCTGTGGTTGAAACCCGGGCCTTATCCGGCTCTACCTCTTCGACGAACGGGGCCTGACGGATTCGACACGGCGGGCGAGCCGGGGCGTCGCCCCCGAGCCCGCCTCTCCAGAGTCCACCAGTTACGCCTGATCGTAGGCCCGCTGCAAGGCCGCGATGTCGATCTTGGCCATCTGCATCATGGCCTGGATGACCCGTCCGGCCCTGGTCCGATCCTGGTCGCCCATCAGGCGGCCGAGCGCGGTCGGAATGATCTGCCAGGAGAGACCGTATTTGTCCTGGAGCCAGCCGCACTGGTCGGGCCGGCCGCCTCCGGCCAGCAGTTTGTCCCACAGCTCGTCCACTTCGGCCTGGGTTTCACAGCTCACGAACAGGGAAATGGCCGGTGTGAACTTGTATTTCGGGCCCCCGTTCAGCGCCTTGAACTCCTGTCCCTCGAGCTCGAAGGCGGTACCGAGCGCTTTTCCATCGGGCCCCGGCATGACGCTCAGGACCCGGGAGTTCTTGAAGGTGGAGACGTAGAAATTCGTGGCCTCCTCGGCATTGCCGTCGAACCACAGGAACGGAGTGATCTTTTGCACTGAACCTCCTCGATTGCCCAGGTGAGTGTCGGGTTACGGCTTGCCGGTACCGGTCGCCGCGAGGAGCTCGGCGAGCCTGGCGTAGGTCATCTCCATGCCGCTGGTCGCGCCCGACTCGATCACCATGTCGCGGGCCTCCTTCGACTCGTAGCGGAGCGTGATCGTGATCGTGGTCTGGCCCGCCTGCTCGGTCAGCACCTGCGCTACCAGCGCCTCACCGGGATACCACGACTGGTCGAACTTCTCGGTGGCGGTCATGCGTTCCGGTGCCATCACTTCGCGAAGCACCCCGCCCATCCCCATCACGGTGCCATCGTCCTTGCGCCACTCGTAGCGGTAGGCCCCGCCCACCCGGAGATCCATCTCGCAGGTCGTCATGGTCCAGCCGGGCAGTCCCCCCAGCCAGCGCATGATCAGGGCCGGGGTGGTCAGCGCGTCCCACACCATGGTCCGAGGCGCGTCGAAGCCGCGGGTTATCACGATTTCGCGGTCGGAAGGGGTCGAGACCTTCAGGGATTCGGGGTTCGTCATCAGGCTTCCTCTATCCTTTGGCGGGAGGAGACTTCTTCTGGGTGGACTTGAGCTCGTGGAGCAGGGCATCGAGGCGCTGGAAGTTGCCTTCCCAGATCCTGCGGTATCGCTCCAGCCATTCGTTGGCTTCCGCGAGAGGCCGGGGTTCGAGCTTCCGGGGCCGGCGTTGGGCGTCGATACCGCGGGAGACGAGTCCGGCCCGCTCCAGCACCTTGAGATGCTTGGAGATGGCCGGCTGGCTCATCCGGAACGGCTCAGCCAGCTCGGTCACCGACGCCTCCCCGGTGGAAAGCCGGGCGAGAATGGCCCGCCGGGTCGGATCGGCGAGGGCCGCGAAGGTCGCGTTCAGGCGCTCGGGGGAGAGTTGCTCATAACCTTTTAGTTGCATAACCATTTGGTAATATGAGGAAGTGGAGGCCGGCTGTCAATGCGGTAGGGCGTCGAGGATCAGCGGCCTGCGTGAGGGGAAGGTGCGGGGCTCTGCTCCATCGGCGCGTGGCGACCCCGCGAAGTCACCCGCTCGATGCCTCGAACGGCTCCTCCCTCGACGATCACCGCGTGGTCGAAATTGTTGACGGTCGGGCACACGTGACTGGGCAGCAGCCACACCAGCTCGCCGCGCTCCGGGACCCGGGTACCTTTGGGCACGTCGATAGGCAGGTGCTCCTCGCTGGGCTGCCGCGGCAGGTATTCGGCGTGTCCCATCACCTCGCAGGTGGGAACCCCGGCGTCCGCCGACACGGCTTTGTGGCCGCCATCGGCGCAGAACCGCGAAGGCGCGGGATGGCTCACCACCCGGCTCAGCACCAGCGCGGCGGGGCGGTACCCCGCACCGGCGGGCAGCTGGGCGAGGCTCTTGCGGTCGTTGTAGACCACGGTGCCCGGTGACACCCGATGGATCATCCCCGCCGCAACGAATCCCTGGTAGCCCAGCGCGTGGGGAAAGGCCGGGGTGCCGGCGGTGACGACCTCGGGGGTCACGATGCCGTCGGCGTGGAGACGCCGGGTCAGCTGGAGAAGCCGGTCGTAACCCGCGTGCACCCGACGCTCGGCTTCGTCGGGGGTGAAGGTGTTGGCGTGGCCGTCGTAGAAGTGGAGGCCGGCATAGCGAAGGCCCGCGGCATGGATCTGCCGCGCCAGGTCCAGGATCTGGCTGTAGCCGTCCAGCAGCATTCCGGTGCGGTCCATCCCCGAATTGAGGTCGATGAAGATGCCGACCGTGGAGCCGAGCCACGGAGCCAGCATGGCGGCGTCCTCCAACAGCACCGAGATCTTCACCGCGGGGTACGCGTCGGCGATGCGGCGCACCACCTCCGCCTGCGGCTCGGTGACGGGATAGGCCAGGAGCACGTCGGAGAAGCCCACCTGGCAGGCGGTCTCCAGCTCCAGCGTGGTCGAGCATTTGGCCTGGCGCACCCCTCGCTCCAGGATACAGCGCATCACCAGGGCCAGTTTGGCGGTCTTGAGGTGGGGGCGCCACCGGTCGGGGCGTCCGCCCAGGAGCGAGAGGGTGGCGGTCAGGTTGTCGCTCACCGCATCCAGGTCGATCACCAGCGCCGGTGTCCGCACCGCCTCAACGCCTTCCACGCGTGGCTCGGTCAGCTCCATCGCTCGACAGCCTCCACCCAGGCGGAAAGAAACGCGTTGGCCTGGAACCCGTCCAGGACGCGATGATCGATGGTCAGCGAGACATACAGCATCGGCCGGGCAACGAATCCGCCGGCGCCGTCCGGCTTGACGCGCTGCTCCAGCTTGCCCACGCCCAGAATGGCCGACTGCGGCTGGTTGATGATGATGGGTGCCGCGAAGAGCGAGCCGCTCACCCCATGGTTGGAAATCGTGAAGGTGCCGCCCTGGACCTCGCGCGGCTCCAGCTTGCCCGCGCGGGCTCGCGCGGTAAGATCGGCCAGGCGCCTGGCGGTGTCGGGCAGGTCCAGCTCCTCCGCCTGGTGCAGCACTGGCACGATGAGCCCGCCGGCCTCGAGCGCGGTCGCGATTCCGATATGGCAATGCTTGATGAGCTCGAGTCCCTGGTCGTGCCAGCGGCTGTTCACTTCGGGCACCGCCTGGAGCGCGCGCACGGTGGCACGCACGAAGTAGGCGGTGAGCGTCGCGGTCTTTCCCTCCGACTCGCGATGCGCGAGCACAGTGGTGAGATCGGCCTCGAACACCGCGGTCACGTGCGGCGCCGTGGCCACGCTCCGGGCCATGTGCTCGGCGATAGAGCGGCGCATTGGGGTGTGAGGCACCAACCCCGTCGTCGGCAGGTCGATCGGTCGATCACTCGGTGCGGCGGCTTGGTCTTTCCGGTGCGCCTCGACATCCTGGACCGAGATCCGCCCGCCCCGACCAGTGCCCTTGATCTTCGAAGCGTCGAGGCGGTGCTCCTGCACCAGCCGGCGCACGGCTGGGGAC
>JBEPVJ010000258.1:0-4496 GCA_041691095.1 Gemmatimonadales bacterium | reverse complement strand
CGCCGGCGGCGTGACAGTCAGCTATTTCGAATGGGTCCAGGATCGTGGCGGCTACTTCTGGGACGAAGAGACCGTCAACACCCGACTCGAAAAGATCATGGTGAGCTCCTTCGCGGAGTGCGCGGCGATGTCGCAGCGGAGCAAGGTCAGCATGCGGATTGCGGCGTACATGGTGGCGATCGACCGGGTGGCCACGGTCCACCGGCTCCGGGGAATGTACGCGTAAGGCCCAGGCGTGAAGACGTCGCTCATCGCGGTAGGCAGGCTCCGGCCCGCCTATCGCGATGCCGCGGACGATTATCTCCGACGCCTCTCCCGCTACGGTCCGGTCACCGAACGCGAGGTCAAGGAGGCCGCCCGGGCGGCCACGCCGGCGTTGCGGGTTAAGGAGGAGTCGGCCCGGATCCTGGCGGCGCTGCCGGAACGCGGAACGGTCGTGGTGCTGGACCGCACCGGCGCGGCCTGGTCGAGCGAGGAAGTGGCTCGCCGGCTGGAGCAGTGGCGGATCGGGGCGGCGCCGCTGAGTCTGGTCATCGGGGGCGCCTACGGCGTGGACGAGCACCTGTCCCGCCGCGCCGGGTTTCGCTGGAGCCTGGGCCCGCTCACGTTGCCGCACGAGCTGGCGCGGGTCGTCGTGCTGGAACAGTGGTATCGGGCCTGGTCGATTCTTCGGGGCGAGCCGTACCACAAGGGCGACAGGTGACCGACTGGTTCGAGGAATATTTCGGTGAGGAGTACCTGCTCCTCTATCCTCATCGGGACGAGGAGGACGCCGAACGGCTGGTGAGCCTGCTCTGTCGCACGGTGGGATTGGAGGCGGGGTGGCGAGTGCTCGACGTCGCCTGTGGCACCGGACGCCACGCCGCCGCGTTTCGCTCCCGGTCCGCGCGGGTTACCGGCCTCGATCTCTCGCACCACCTGCTTCAGCGGGCCCAGGGCTCGGCTCGGCTGCCGGTCATCCGGTCCGACCTGCGGAAAATCCCGATCCGGGCCCGCACAATGGACTGTACCGTGAACCTCTTCACCAGTTTCGGGTACTTCAATTCCGACGCGGAGCACGCGGGCGCTATGGCAGAGATGGTCGCGACCGTACGACATGGCGGCTGGTTTGCCATCGATTTCCTGAACGCCGCCAGAGTCCCCTCCGACCTGGTCGCCCGGGAAGACGGCAGTCTCGGCGGAGCTCCGGTGCGAATCGATCGATGGCTGGATCCCGCCGGCGAGTACGTCTTCAAGAGCATCACCACGGCGGAAGGCCGCCGATTCGTCGAGCGCGTGCGTCTCTTCAGCGGACCGGAGCTGGAGCGGCTGATTGCGCTCGCGGGCTGCGTCATCCGCTATCGCTTTGGCGATTACGACGGCGGGGCGCCGGGGCTCGGAGCTTCTCGCGTTATTCTCGCGGGGCAGGTGGCATGAGCCTGCCGATTCACGATACGCCACTCGCCCAGGCGCCGGGATGGCCCGAACCGCGGGAGGGCGGCTGGAACGAGGCGCTGACTCCGGCGCTGGTCGAAGCCCCCGGCCTTTCCGGCATCCTCGCTCGATTGCGCTTGCCGGGCGCACTCGTGGTGACGACCGGTCAGCAGCCCGGGCTGTTCACCGGTCCATTGTACGCCGTGTCCAAGGCACTCTCGGCCCGCGCACTCGCGGTCCTTCTCGAGCGGCGCTGGAGGCGGCCGGTCATCCCGGTGTTCTGGATTCCGGGCGACGACCACGATTTCGAAGAGGTCGCGTCGGTCGCCTGGCTGTCGGGCGACGGAGATCTGATGCGCGCCGCGCTTGAGCCGCGGACGCTCGATGCGCCGCCGACGTCGATGTCCCGGCAGGTGCTGGGCCAGAGCGTCCTCCAGGCACTCGATTTCTTCGAGCAATCCCTGCCGGCGTCGGAAGGCCGAGCCCGGACCATGCAATGGCTCCGCCGGCATTACACTCCCGATCGCTCGGTAGCCGCGTCGTTCGGCGGCGCGATGGCGGAGCTGCTCACGCCATTGGGCATTGCCTGCTTCGATGCCACGCATCGCGCCGCCAAGGTGGCCGCGGCTCCGCTGATGCTTCGCGCACTCCGGGACGCTTCGACCATCGAGCCGGACCTGATATCCCGCGCCGCCGCGCTCACTGGGCAGGGGGTAGATCCGGGAGTGCCGGTCGGAGACGGCGCGACCCTGGTCTTTCTGGAAGACGAGCAGGGGCGTGATCGACTGGTGGCCGAGGGCAGTGGGTACCAGACCCGCCGCGGCCGCCGAGTCCTACGGGCTCCGGAGCTCGAGGCCATCGGGCAGAAGGAGCCGGAACGACTCTCGGCGAATGTGTTGCTGAGGCCGGTACTGGAGAGCTTTCTCCTGCCCACCGTTGCCTATGCCGCCGGCCCGGGAGAGCTTCGCTACCTCGAGCTGGCGCTCCCACTGTATCAGCGCCTGGGGGTGTACCGCCAGCGTCCGCTACCGCGATGGTCTGGATTGCTGATCGAGCCCCGGGTGACACGGGCGCTCACCAAGTTCTCGACCACCATCGAAGCGCTTCTGGAAGACGGCAGTGCACTGGAAGTGCGGCTCGCCCGCCAGGCGCTCCCTCCCGGCACCGAGGATGCTTTTCGCGAGCTCCGCGAGGGTATCGAAGCCCGCTACGATGCCGTGGTCACGCTCGCGGCCCAGGTCGATCCGACCCTCGAGCGTCCCGCTTCCGCTGCCCGCGCGCAGGCGCTCTACGGTACCCAGGAGCTGGAGAAGAAGCTGCTGCAGCACGCCCGGAAGCGGGAAGCCATCGAGCTGCAGCAGGTCGCCAGGGCGCGACAGTCGGTGCGTCCTGAAGGGAAGCCGCAGGAGCGGGTGCTCTCCATGTCGGGCTTCCTGGGGCGCTACGGCTGGGAGCTGCTGGAGGGGCTTTCCGGACATGTGGAGGCGTGGTACGAACGGGCTCTTGAAGCCTCCCCGAAGACCGCGTAGACTCGGGATCATGGCGGCCCTCGAAATCGTACTCCTGCTGGTCCTGCTCATACCGATTTTCGCCATTCTGACGGATTCGCCGCTGGGGCGCGCGCTGGCCCGCCGACTCGAGGGTCGCAATGCGCCGCCACCCGAGCTGACCGAGCTGGCCCAGCGGCTCGAGCTCCTCTCGGGCGAAGTGGACGACCTGACCCGGTCGGTGGAGACGCTCAAGGAAGAGAACCAGTTCATGCAGCGGCTTCTCGAGGATGGTGGAAGCCGGCCCCCGCCGCCGCCCCGGCAGCCATCCTGAGAGCCCGGGCGCGCGGCTCGGCCACTCTGGTGGCCGCGGGCATTTTCCTCAGTCGGATCGCGGGTCTCTTACGCCAGCGGATTCTTTCGCACGCGCTCGGCTTGTCTCCCTCGGCCGATGCGTTCAACGCCGCGTTCCGGATTCCCAATTTTCTTCAGAATCTTTTCGGCGAAGGCGTGCTGTCGGCGTCTTTTATTCCGGCCTACGCGCAGCTCCGCGCCGAGGGAAGGGAAGATGACGCGCGCCGCCTCGCCGGGGCCGTTCTCGGCATACTGGCCCTGTTCGTCGCCGTCCTGGTCGCGCTCGGCGTCACCTTCGCCCCGTGGCTGGTCCACGTGCTGGCGCCAGGATTCCAGGAGGGGCCACGCCTCCTGACGGTTCGTCTGGTCAGGATATTGTTTCCCGGCGTCGGCGTATTGGTGCTGTCCGCCTGGTGCCTGAGCGTCCTCAACAGTCACCGCAAATTCTTTCTCTCGTATTCCGCTCCGGTGGTCTGGAACATTGCCATCATCGTTGCCACGGTCCTGCCCGGAGAGACTGCCGCGCGCGAGTACATCACGGTCTGGGCCGCCTGGGGCGCGGTGATCGGCGGGGTGCTCCAGTTCCTGGTGCAGCTCCCCGCCGTCCTCTCGTTGACCAAGGGGCTCCACCTCTCCTTCAATCTGCGCGATGAGCGTGTGGGGCACGTCTTCGCCAACTTCGCCCCGGCCTTCGTAACCCGGGGTGTCTCTCAGATCAGTGCGTTCATCGACGGTATCATCGCGAGCCTGTTGCCCTACGGCTCGGTGACCGCGCTGGCCAACGCGCAAACGCTGTATACCCTTCCGGTCAGTCTCTTCGGAATGTCGATCGCGGCCGCCGAGCTGCCTGAGCTGGCCGAAGCCGCAATCGGGGGTGAGGCGGCCCACGGGAAGCTGCGGGAGCGGCTCGAGAGCGCGATGCGCCGGGTCGCCTTTTTCATCGTGCCGTGCGTAGTAGCGTTTACCCTCCTTGGTCATGTGGTGGCATCGCTTTTCTTCCAGTCGGGCCGATTCTCCTGGAACGATGCGAGGTATGTCTGGGCGATTCTCATCGGCTCCAGCTTCGGACTGCTGGCGGGAACGCTGGGCCGGCTCTACACCTCGGCATTCTACGCCCTGAACAACACCCGAACGCCGCTCAAGTATGCCGCGGTGCGGGTCGCGCTGACCACCGTCCTGGGATACCTGGCGGCGGTAAAGCTCCCGGACCTGGTCGGATTGGCGCCACGCTGGGGCGCCGTC
>JBEPVJ010000257.1:0-4503 GCA_041691095.1 Gemmatimonadales bacterium | reverse complement strand
GGGGAGCCGGGGCGGCGGCGCAGGAGCCGGCGACAGGGCCGGCCCAGGCGTCGGCCCAGAGCTGCTGCCCTCCCGGATCGGTCGGTGGCACGTCCGGTAGCGCCACTCCGCCCGGTGCGATCGTCCCGCCCAGGCGGATTTCGCGGGTCTCGGACTTGGTGGCGGCGTCGAGCACTCCATCCACGAAGCGCCAGGCCTGCAGCGCCCGCTTTCCCGGATGACGGCCCTGATCCAGCAGGCGATTGCCGGTCGAGACGAAGTCGAACACTTCGGCAACCGCCCGGGGCGCGTTGAGATCTTCGTCCAGCGCCTGGATGAAGCCCCGCTCCAGTTGCTCGGCGGCGGCGGAGAACGCGGCATCGTCCGCGATACCCGCCGCGCCCTGCAGCCGACGGGCAAATTCGCCGAGGCGCTTGGCGCCTTCTCCCGCCGCAGCGAGCGCCTCGTCGGTCAGGTCGAGCTCCTGGCGATAGTGGGTTTGATACACCAGCAGGCGAATCGCTCCGGGATCGATCCCGTCCTGGCGAAGGTCTCGCGCGGTGGTGATGTTGCCGAACCGCTTGGACATCTTGGCGCCTTTAACCCGCAGGAATGCGGCGTGCATCCACACCCGCGCGAAGTCCGCTTGACCAGTATAGGCGCAGCTCTGGGCGATCTCGTCTTCGTGATGCGGGAAGATCAGGTCCACTCCACCGGTATGGATGTCGAGCACCTTCACTCCGAAACGGCGCCCGATCAGCTCCAGCGCCATCGCGGAGCACTCCAGATGCCAGCCGGGGCGCCCCCGCCCGAACGGCGCATCCCAGGCGGCGCCCACTGATTCGTCTTCCGGCTTGGCCGCCTTCCAGAGCACAAAGTCGCGGGCGTTCTCCTTGTCGTACTCATCGGTGGAGACGCGCCCCGACGCGCCAGCCTTGAGCTCCCGGCGGTCGAGCTGGGACAGGTGTCCATACGCGGGGAATCGGTCGATTCCGAAATACACCGAGCCGTCGTCGCCCTGGTACGCGGTGCCGTTCGCCAGCAGCCCTTCCACCAGCTGGACCATCGAGGCGACATGCTCGGTGGCCCTGGGAAAATCATGCGCCGCGACGATCCGAAGGTACTCGCGATCCTCGTGGAACGCGGTGATGAACGGCGCCACCAGGTCGGAGATGGAGATCCCGCGTTTGCCCGCTTCCGCAATGATCCGGTCGTCCACATCGGTCAGGTTCATGATGTGGTAGACCTCATGCCCCCGCGCGGCCAGCCAGCGGCGCAGCAGGTCCACGAACAGGAAGGTTCGAAAATTTCCGATGTGGGCATAGTTCCACACCGTTGGACCGCAGGAATACAGGGTCACCCGACCCGGAGTAACCGGGTGGAAGTCCTGGATGCCGCGGGTCATCGTATTGTAGAGCCGGAGCGTCACGATTCCTCCGCGGGGAATGCCGGCGAGTCTGCCGGAGCGGCGCCGTGGTGACGCACATGGACGGTACGCTGGGGAAACGGGATCTCGATATTCTCCTCGTCGAGGCGGTTCTTGATGCGGCGGCGGAACTCCCGGGCCACTTCCCATTGCGCGCCGGGCATCGTGCGGAGCACGGTTCGAATCACCACGCCATGGTCTCCCAGCTCCTCCACTCCGAGCACCTCGGACGTGCCCTCAAGGCGGGTCTTCCACGCCTGCTCGGACTGGAATTTGGCGAGTTCATCCCGGAAAACCGAGAGGGCCCGATCCAGATCGGTGCCATACCCGACGCCGACCTCGATCACCGCCCGGGACCAGCTCCGCGTCAGGTTGCTCAAGGTAGTGATCTGGCCATTGGGAATGGTGTGCAACACACCGCGGAGGTCTCGCAATACGGTGATGCGGAGCGTCATCCGCTCCACGGTTCCGCTCTTTCCCGCAGCCTCGATCACGTCTCCGATGCCGAACTGATTTTCGAAAAGCACGAAGAACCCCGCGATCAAATCCTTGACCAGGCTCTGCGCACCGAACGAGAAGGTGAGGCCGAGGATGCCGCCGGCAGCGACCAGCGGACCGATGGCAATAAACTGTCCGGCCGTGAGCAGGCCGACGATCAGCAGGATCAGCAGCCGACCCGCGCTGCGAACGATCTGGGCGACGGTGTGGCCCCGGCGCTCCGCAGCGGTCATCGTGGAATCGTCGCCATCGTCCACGGCGGCGATGATCCGCCGGGCGATCCGCCGCACCAGCTGGTAGGCCAGCCACCCGGCCAGCCAGATGCCCGCCACGTTGAGGAATCGCTCCACCACCGCGCCACGGCTGGTACCGAAAAACTCGGCGATTTTGGAGAAGATGTCCCGGACGGCGGCGGGCTGAAGCACGGCGGAGCTCAGTTCGGGTCGGAGGTGACTTCCGGCGGAAACTTGTGCCCCGAGTGGACCGCCGTCAACCGGATCGAGTCCGGGAGGTGATTCGGGTGGCGCGGGCGGTGACGCCGCAGTGCAGAAAGAGGGAAAGGAGCTCTTCTGGCTCCCGATTTTCCAGCGGGACTTCCAGGCCGATCGGCGTCAGCACGAGACCCGGCAGCGACTGACGCAACCGATCCAGCGCTCCGGGGGTCAGCTCGGGAAGAAAAAGGCGGAGGACGGACGTCGAATCGGACACATGGGCAGCTTACACATCACCCTGCCGAATCGCGGTATCCGACGGCGGCGGCGTGGACCGCATTTACCCGTACCGACCGGCGACATGATCTCAGCGTGACCCGGCAAGCCAGAACCCCACGCCTCCCGCTGCGGTCAATAGCAGCAGTCTCGGCACAACCGCCTTGCGATACTGGTCGGAGCCCAGCACCAGCGCGACGCCGCTCTTGAATGCGGAATTCACCGTAACGCCGAGGACAATCGCGCGGACCGCGAGGTTGATCAGGGCGGCGTCCTGTGCCAGCCGGCTCATGCCGAAGGTAAGGGCATCCATATCAGTCAGCCCGAGCACGGTCGCGGACGCCAGCACGCCACTTTCTCCAAACTTCGCGTTCAACAGTCCCAGCAGACTCATGACGACCTGAAACGCCACCGCCATCTGAATGGCCGAAATAAGCTGCAGCGGGTTCTTGCTTTCAGTCGAGGCTTCTTTACCGGTCACCCGAGACGCTGCGCGGAGCTTCAGCAGCACCAGAATCGTCCCGACGATCAGGATGGGCGCCAGTCCGAGGGCCACGACGGGAAGGAGCGCGCTGTTGATCACCAGAATCACGACCAGCAGGCGGGGCACGAGTACGGTGCAGGCGGCGACGGTGCCGACCGCCAGGCCATCCGTACTACCCGGCTTCTCCCGACTGAAGCGCGCGAAATTGAGTGTCACAGCGGTGGAGGACAGCAGACCACCAAGAGCACCCATCGCCAGATATCCGCGGGCATCGCCCAGGGCACGGCGCGCCAGATAGCCGGCAAAGTTGAGCCCGGTAAAGATCAAGACCACGGTCCAGAGTCCGCGGGGCTTGATGCCCCCGAACGGACCGCTCGGGACTTCCGGGAGGAGCGGCAGG
This sequence comes from Gemmatimonadales bacterium, assembly GCA_041691095.1. Taxonomy (GTDB): domain Bacteria; phylum Gemmatimonadota; class Gemmatimonadetes; order Gemmatimonadales; family GWC2-71-9; genus JABFSM01. The sequence continues at coordinate 1,009 of JBEPVJ010000257.1, read as the reverse complement.
ATGACACGGGCCAGCACAGCGAATTGCAGCGCGGCGCGCAGCTCGCCCTCTCCGAGGCGCTTCAGGAAACCGTGGATAGTGGATTTTTCACGGAGGACCAGCACCACCACCGTGGCGGCTCCGCTAGCCACCCTGAGCAGCCCAACGCCCGCCAGCACGCCGATCCCAAGCACCAGAAGGGCGGCGGCCTCAGTGGTCCCATCGATGGCCTCGCCGCCTCGGCGGGCCGCGGTCAGATAGGCGGCGACAACCAGCCCGCCGGCGGCAATCAGCAACGCGGCCGAAATAAGCGGATCAGCCGACTCAAGAAGCCATCCCGCGATCCCCCCCTGAGCGCCCAGCAGAAAAAAGGTGCGCACCCCGGCAAACCGTGCATCCGGACCCGAGGCATGACCGGACCATTCCCGTTCGATGCCCACCGCCAACCCGGCGAGGCCGGCCACGGCCAACCGTCCTGCCGTTTCGAGCTCCGTCACGATCCCGTTTGGGAGTCAGGCATCTTCACGCCTCAAATTTCATGGGCTGCGTTTGGGCCCGGCGCCAAGCGCCATCGCGTGATACTGATCCAGCATGGCTCGGTGGTCGTTGTATTCGGGACGGGCCAACTTCATCTCCTCGTCCCAGGCAGCCAGGAAGTCGGCGTTGGCTCGCGTGACAAGAGGATCATTGTGGGACAGTCGCCCCGCCGTTCCACGAATCAGGAAGCCAAACAGGTGGCGGGGATTCGTCATCAGGATGGAGTCAGCGAGACGAAGGGCCGCGCCGGAGTCACCCTGGACATGGAGCCGGAGCACGGCCGCGTGATACCTCGCGTCCGCATCGACGGCATCGAGCTGACCGTAGGCAAGAAACGCCATCGGCGAGAAACGCGTGACAGTGGCCGAATCCCCCTGCTCGGCGGCGCGCATCACGCGGTTGTAGAGCCGATCGAAGCGCTGCCGGGGAGTCATCGTGCTGAGGTCTGGCGGCGTTCCTTCGCCGGGAGAACCCGAGGCCTGCTCCGTCGAGA
>JBEPVJ010000256.1:0-4518 GCA_041691095.1 Gemmatimonadales bacterium | reverse complement strand
GGCCTGCGGGGTAGGGTTACCCTGAAAGCGCGGAATTCGGCCGGATCAGATCACGCCCGGAGCTCCGTCCGCCGGCGGCTCGACGTCGAACTCCAGCTCCGGTCCCCCCACGCCCAGCCGGATGCGGTCCCCCGGCACGAGGGCAATCCTTCCCCGCAACCAGCGGGCGTTCAGGAAGGTCCCGTTGGTGCTCTCCCGGTCGACCAGCTCCAGCCAGATGGTGCCGGTGGCGTGCGCGATGATCCGGGCGTGATGGCGGCTCACCGCATCGTCGAGGTGGGTATCGAGGCGAATGTTGGCCTCAGGGTCGCGCCCGATCGTCAGGACGCCTCCCGGCTCCACCCCAAAGGTCTCCACCCGGCCGGCATGCGCCCCCGACAGGTGTCGGACGATGATCTGCTGCACGCGATCCCGCCTCCGGCCAAGGGGAGCTCAGTACTCGTTAGATCAGAGGCGCATTTCCTGGGGAAATCGGGTCGTCCTGGATCAGTGAGGCAGCTTTTCTCGGTAAGGGGCGGCTTTGTCTGGCCGGTGGGTCTGGTCGTAGAGGGCTACCACGCGCCGCAGGGCATCGACGGTTCTGGGATTCTGGGCGCCCAGGCTCTTCACCAGGGCCTCAGAGGCGCCCACCAGGAACGGCTCGGCCTCTCCCGGCTTTCCAACCAGGGCCAGGTGCTCGCCGTAGTAGCTCTCGGAGACCGATATGAGCCAGTGCCCGGCGGGCAGCGCCCGACGTCGGACTTCGAGGCTCTCCAGCAGGTCCCTGCCGGCGGCCACATGGTCTCCCGCCTTCTCGAGGCAGCGACCCTGGGTTTGCAAACTGGTGGCGATCGCGGGATGGGTCTCGGGCAGCTGCTTCCCTCGATGCGACAGAATCTCCCGGGTAGCCGCGATGGCCTCGGGACACCGGTTTTGCAGACTGAGCAGCGTCGCATAGTTGAATAGAGTGAACAGGTAGTCCGGGTGGTCCGGCCCGAGAGCCTTCTTCCGGATGGCGAGCGTTTCCTCATACGCACTGTCCGCGGCCAGAAACTTGTCCTGAAAGTCCAGCGCTCCCGCAAGCGCGTTCCATGCGCTGCCGGTGAGCGGGTGATCGTGACCGTACGCCCGAATCGAAATGGCCAGTGCCGCTCGATGGAGCGACTCCGCCTCGGCCCACTGCCGCTTGCTGCCCAGCGCGACGCCCAGGTTCGTCATGACATTGATGAGGGACGAATCGCCCACTCCGGTGAGTCTGGTCTTTCGTGCCAGCGCCTCCCGCAAGAACGCCTCCGCCGAGTCGAGTCGATTGAGCCGTCGCTCGGCGCTACCCAGGTTCTCGAGCATGATCGCGTAGAGGCTGTCGTGCCCGGTGGTGCCCTGCAGCATTTCCCGGCCGATTCGCAAGATGCTGTCGGCCGCCGCCCACTCGCCGCCGTCGGCCGCGATGTCCCCGAGATTGCTGAGAACCATGGCCACCTCGGGGCTCCTCGGACCGTGGATCTGGCTGGCAAGTACAAGTGCTCTACCCATTTCCCGCTTGGCCTCGGCGTACTTTCCCAGCCCGAAATAACTGGTGCCGAGCGTGGACCGCAGGTCCAGCTCCACTTCGGGCTGGCTCCGAAGCTGGCTGTCGGCGCGGACCGAGGCGCGCTGCAGCACGTCCGCCACCAGGATGTCCTTCCCGGAGGCGGACGGGTCCGGTGCGGCCAGCATATCGGTCACGAAGCGGTTGATCTGTTCCGCCTTGGCGCGTTCGCGGTCGGCGCGGCGCGCCTGGCGCGTGCTCACGACGGTCCCCGCGATCAGCGAGATCGCCACCAGGGTCGAGGCGGCGACGGCGGCTCGGTTTCGCGCCACGAATTTGCGCAGGCGGTAGGAGGCGGAGTCTCCCTCGGCGCTGACGGTCAATCCCCGGGAGTACCGGTCCAGGTCCTTGGCGAGATCGTCGGCCGAGGTGTAGCGCCGCTCCGGCTCCTTGCGGAGCGCCATGAGGACCATGTGGTCCACTTCTCCTGCCAGGCGCCGCCGGTATTTCACCAGGCTTCGGTCGCCCGCCGCCAGAGCCGCCTGCTCGGTCGCGGTATCGCTGGGGCGGGGAGCCGGCGCCTCGCTCACGATCCGCTCGATGGTCATCAGCGAAAAATCGGGAAACTTGAACGGCCGCGCTCCGGTCACCAGCTCGAACAGCACAACACCGAGAGAATAGACGTCGGCGGAGGTGGTGATAGGCAGGCCGCGCACCATCTCGGGGCTGGCATATTCCGGGGTGAACGCGCCCACGCCGCCGCGGGTTAACGGCGCTGCGCCGCCGGGCTCCGGGCTCAGCAGCCTGGCGATGCCGAAATCGAGCAGCTTGACGGTGCCGTCGGTGGTGACGAGGATATTGCCCGGCTTGAGATCACGGTGCACCACCAGGTTGCGGTGGGCGTACTGCACCGCCCCGCAGACCTGCCGGAACAGCGCCAGCCGGGCCGCCAGGTCGAGGTGGCGCTCATCGGAGAAGCGGGTGATCGGCAACCCATCCACGTATTCCAGCACGAAGTAGGGCCGGCCATCTTCCATGACGCCGCCGTCGAGTAACCCCGCGATGTTGCGGTGGTCGAGTCCCGCGAGGATCTGCCGCTCGGCCCTGAAGCGCCGGATGGCCAGATCGGTGTCCATGCCCCGCTTGATGACCTTGATGGCCACCCGCTTGTGATACTGATCGTCGTTCCGCACCGCCTCGTAGACCGCGCCCATTCCGCCGTAGCCGATCAGACGATTGATCTGGTACACCCCGATCCGGCCGCCGGCCGGAGGAGCTTCATCCGGGGCGAGCAGATCCCGCGGGATCGGTGCCCGCTCCCGCTCGAACAGCTCGTCTGCATCGTCCGCGGCCGCGATGAGCCGCGCCACTTCGGCGCGGAGGGTCGGGTCCCCGCCGCAGGCGGCGTCGAGAAACTCGGGGCGGGTGGCGGGGTCGCGGGTCATCGCCTCCGCAAAAAGGGAGTTGAGCCGGGCGAACCGGTCCGAGGGAGAGGTCATCCGAGCTGGGTCTTGAGCCAGGCCTTGGCGAACTGCCAATCACGCTTCACGGTGCTGGCTGCGATCCCCATCACCTCGGCCACCTCTTCGATGGTGAGGCCGCCGAAGTAACGGAGTTCCACGATTCGCGCCTGCCGGGCATCGAGCTCGGCCAGCCGGTTCAGCGCCTCGTTGAGGTCTTCGAAGTCGAGCTCGGCGTTCCCAGCGACCAGGTTGGCATCGAGGGGAACCCGTCGCTCCGAGCCGCCCCGCTTTGCGGTACGGCGGCGGCGGGAATGATCCACCAGAATGCGGCGCATGGCCTGTGCGGCCACGCCGAAGAACTGGGCCCGGTTCTGCCAGGTGAAAGTCTTCGAGGCGGTCAGCCGCAGGAAGGCTTCGTTGACCAGCAGGGTGGGCTGGAGGGTATGGTCAGGCCGCTCGGCCCGCATCTGCCGCTCCGCGATCTCATGCAGCTCTCCGTAGATGAGCCGGATGAGCCGCTCCTCCGCCTCGGGTGTTCCGGCATTGAGGTCGGCCAGCAGGCGGGTTACGCCGTCGTTGCGCGAGCCCGGCTCAGCCGCCTCCGCCACCCGTGCCCTCGAAGTCGATGAACCCGCGAGCGGGATTGGTGTCCACCAGCTTGACGGTTACCCGGTCCCCCACATCCATGCCGTGCGACCCGCGAACCACCATCCCTTCGGCGTGGGGCTCCAGCGTGCGAACGAAGGTGCCCTTGGGCGAGGCGCCGGTCACGATGGCGGAGAAGGTCTCGCCCACTCGATCGGCCAGCATTTCGGCCGCCGCCTGTTTGCGAGTGGTGCGCTCCACTTTGCGCGCCGCGTCTTCCATCTTGGTGCATTGCCCGGCAATCTGGGAAAGCTCCGCGTCGGTATAGGCGGGTTTGCCTCCCGCCAGCACGCCTTTGAGGAGGCGCTGGCTGATGAGGTCGGCATAGCGGCGGTTGGGCGCGGTCGAGTGACTGTAGTCCTGCACCGCCAGGCCGAAATGGCCGGTACCCACCTCGCCCGGCCTCTCCAGCACGTACTCTCCGGGCCCCATGAGCTTTACGATGGTCAGCGAGAGGTCGGGAAAGTGGTCGGGGTCGGCCTCACGGCGCCTGGCGAGGAATTGTGACAGCGCCTCGGAGCTCGGCTCCGCCGGCAGCTTTTCTTCGAGGTTTGCCGCGACCGCGACGATGCGGTCCCACCGTTCCGGTACCTTCACCACTCGCCGGATCGACGAGGACTTCTTCGCCTCGAGGAAAGTCGCCATGGTGACGTTGGCCGCCACCATGAAATCCTCGATCAGGTCGGTGGCGCGGTTCTTCTGGTGGAGTGCCAGCGCGGTGACGTGACCGTTCTGCGCGACCGGGGTGACCTGGATGGTTTCGAAGTCCAGGGCGCCCGCCGCTCGGCGCGCCGCGAGGAGGGCGCGCGCGGCCTCGTCCTGCATTCGGAGCTGGGGACGCAGATCTTCCACGGCGGCAAATTTGGCAGGCTCGTCGCTCCGGCCCTCGATCCACCCGCCGAC
>JBEPVJ010000255.1:0-4518 GCA_041691095.1 Gemmatimonadales bacterium | reverse complement strand
ATCCTGAAAGATCACCGCGCCGACCGGCACTTCTCCGCGCGCAGCACCCTGCTCCGCGAGCACGAGCGCGGCACGCATACCGGAGAGATCCTGCTCCGAAACCGGCGGCCTACGCACTCTTCACGGCGGCGGCCCCGCCCTTGGTGAAGACCAGCCGATCGCCGTCGCGGCCCCCGATGATAGTGTCCCCTGGCAGATAGCCGCCCTCGAGAAGCGCCATCGCCAACGGATTCTGAACTAGCCGCTGGAGAACCCGCTTGAGTGGTCGCGCCCCATACACCGGATCGTAGCCCCGCTCCGCGATGAAGGCACGGGCTTCCGGAGTCAGGGTCAGGACCAGCTGCTTTTCCGCGAGCAGCTGGTCGAATTTCAGGATCTGGAGGTCGACGATCTTGTCGATATCTTGTCGCGAGAGGGGACGGAAGACGACGACATCGTCCACCCGGTTGAGGAACTCGGGCCGAAAATGGGAACGGAGCTCCCCCAGGACCCGCTCCTCGACCAGGTTCCAGGCGGCACCAGAGGCGGTCTCGCCCGCTTCGACGATGATGTGGCTGCCGAGGTTCGAGGTCATGATCAGGACGGTGTTCCGGAAGTCCACCATTCGGCCCTGGCTGTCGGTGAGACGTCCGTCGTCCAGAATCTGGAGCAGCACGTTGAAGACATCGGGGTGAGCTTTTTCGATCTCATCGAACAACACCACGCTGTAGGGCCGGCGCCGTACCGCCTCGGTGAGCTGGCCGCCTTCCTCGTAGCCGACATATCCCGGCGGCGCGCCGATCAGCCGCGCCACCGAGTGCTTTTCCATGTACTCCGACATGTCGAGCCGCACCATCGCGCGCTCATCGTCGAAGAGAAACTCGGCCAGGGCCCGGGCGGTTTCGGTTTTGCCGACGCCAGTGGGGCCGAGAAAAATGAACGAGCCGGTGGGCCGATTCGGGTCCTGCAGCCCGGCACGGCTGCGGCGCACCGCGTTGGCGACCGCGGCGGCGGCTTCGCCCTGTCCCACCACGCGTCGTGCCAGCTCGGCCTCGAGCCGAGTCAGCCGCTCCCGGTCCGATTCCAGCATCTTCGAGACCGGAATGCCGGTCCATTTGGCCACGATTTCGGCGATGTCCTCCGCGTCGACTTCTTCCTTGAGATATTTGGCCTGCTTCTGCACCGTGACGAGGTTGGCCTCTTCCTCGGAGATGGATTTCTCTAGCTGGGGAATCTTCCCATAGCGAAGCTCGGCGGCTTTCTGCAGGTCTCCTTTGCGGGTGGCCTGGTCCACCTCCTGTTTCACCGACTCGATCTCCGCCTTCATCGCCTGGAGCTTGTGAATCGCGCCCTTCTCGGCCTGCCACTGCGCCTTCATGCCGCCAGATTTTTCCTTGAGCTCCGAGATTTCCTGCTGGACCTGCTTGAGCCGCTCCTTCCCCGCCGCGTCCTTTTCCTTGAGCAGTGCTTGCCGCTGGATCTCGAGCTGGATGATGCGGCGCTCGACCTCATCGATTTCCTGGGGCAGCGAATCGATTTCGATCCGGAGGCGACTGGCGGCTTCGTCGACCAGGTCGATGGCCTTGTCGGGGAGAAAACGATCGCCGATGTAGCGGTCGGAGAGCTGGGCCGCGGCCACGAGCGCATTGTCGGTGATGCGCACCCCGTGGTGCACTTCGTAGCGCTCCTTCAGCCCACGGAGAATCGCGATGGTATCCTCCACGCTCGGCGCGCCCACCAGCACCGGCTGAAAGCGCCGCTCCAGTGCAGGATCCTTCTCGACGTGCTTGCGGTATTCGTCCAGCGTGGTAGCGCCCACCACGTGCAGCTCACCGCGCGCAAGCGCCGGCTTCAGCATGTTGCTGGCATCCACCGCGCCTTCCGCCGCGCCAGCGCCGACGATCGTGTGGAGCTCGTCGATGAAGACGATGAAATGGCCCTCGGCTTCGGTAAGCTCCTTCACCACCGCTTTCAGCCGCTCCTCGAATTCGCCCCGATACTTGGCGCCAGCCAGGAGGAGGCCGATGTCGAGCGCGATGATCTCCTTGTCCCGCAGCGATTCGGGCACGTCCCCATTGACGATCCGCTGGGCCAGGCCCTCCACGATGGCGGTCTTGCCGACGCCGGGCTCGCCGATGAGCACCGGGTTGTTCTTGGTACGCCGGGACAGCACCTGCATGACCCGGCGCACCTCTTCGTCGCGGCCGATCACCGGATCGAGCTTTCCGTTACGCGCCGCGTCGGTGAGGTTCCGGGTGAAACGCGCCAGCGATTGATACTTCGCCTCGGGAGACTGGTCGGTGACCCGGTGCGAGCCGCGGATCGCCTCGAGCGCGGCTCGGAGGTCGGCCCCCGAGAGCTCGAGACCGCTCAGCAACGCTCGGGCCGTCGTGCCCTTCTCTTCTACCAGCGCAATGAGGAGGTGCTCGGTCGAGATGTATGCGTCGCTCAGCTCCTTGGCCTCTTTTTCGGCCCGGTCGAACACCTTATTGAGCTCCCGGCTGTAACTCGGCTCGCCGCTGGCGCCCTCCTGGGTGGGGAACTTGGCGATTTCCCGGTCGGTCGCCTCGCGCAGCGCGGAAACATTGACCCCGGCCTTCTGAAGCAAGGGCTGGATAACGCCTTCGTCCTGGTTGAGCAGGGACATGAAGAGATGGGCGTCGTTAACGACCGGGTTCCCCCGGGCGCCGGCGAGTTGGGAAGCGTCGCGAAAGGCCTCTTGGGCCTTGAGGGTAAGGCGGTCTGGTCTGATCACTTGGTGCTCCTCCAGCAATATGAAATGCACCCCGTCGCGATCGGCGGTGCCGGACGATCCTCCGCAGCTTAGTCTGACGAGTGAACTGGTGTGAAGGGAAGCAGCCGGCGTACCTGCTGATGACGCCGGATTGGCAGAGATCCCAGCGACCTATACCAGTACCCGCATATCTCCGATCCTTCGGGTGATTCCGGTCCGATCAGACCACTCCAAGAGGGGGATGAGAAATTTTCTGCTGAGTCCGAGTTTATCTCGAAGGCTGGATGGAGTAACTGGGCCTGCACCAGCTACTTCAATGACGGCTTCTCGAAAATTTGTGAGAGAAATCGTGGAATAATACCGATCACTTTCGACTGGAATTACCCTGCCCTGCTGCGCGGCGAAACGGAGCCCGGCCAGGAGCTCCTTTCCCCCGAGTTCCCTCTCCAGTTCTGCCACGGTCGGCGGCTCGAGCCCGGCCCGTTCCAGCACCAAGATGGCCCGCTCCAGCAGGGCCTCGTCGGCGACGAGCCTGGGGACGAAGCCCGGTGCGCAGACTCGCCCGTCGGCCGCCGTCAGCTCACCCCGGCGAATCAGGCCATCGATCACCGCGTCCACCGCCTTCCCGGGCGCCTTGAGCGAGCGACGCAACGTCTCGAGCGAGAGGCCTCGCTCCCCGGGCTCCTGCCGGTGGAAGGCCTCCACCTGGGCGAGCGCAGCGGTTCGGACGGCGACGGTCACCGCCCTGGGAACGAGGCAGCCCCCGGCGTTGGACAGGTCTTTCCTGGCCTCAACGGCCGAATCACACGCGGCTTGAGGTAACCCCAGCAGCAGCGGTAGCTCGGCTGGGAGCAGCCCGCCTGGGCGACGGCTCACCAGCGCAAACGCTCGCTCTCCTGGGTCCGTTGAGCGGAGCCCCGCGGGCCAGGCAGCCCGTCGAGGTGGTAACGGATCGAGAATCATGCCTCCCCCGATCGTGACGACCGGCGAAAAGCTCCGTAGCACGAAGCGATCGTTCCCTCGCGCGAGTAGTGGCTGCTCGAGGGCCAGCCGGGCCACGCCGCTCCCTCCCGGTAGAATTTCGTCCCGGGGATTCAGCCGGCCGAGTATTTCAGCGGTGCCGAGATGAAGCCTGATCCTGGCCCGCCGCTTGAGCGCGGCCGCGCCGGGGAGCAGCTCGATGGCCACATCCACCACTGAAGTCGGCTGCCACCACGGCTGCGGACCGACGAGGGTGTCTCCCCGCCCTACCGCAGTGCGCTCGACACCCACCAGCCCTACTGCGGTCCGGGCCCCTGGACCGCTGCGATCCTTCGCCTCACCATACGCTTCCAGCGAACGGACCCGCGCGCTGATTCCCGACGGGAGAATGGTGACGGTGTCCCCGAGACCGACGCTGCCGGACCAGGGAGTGCCGGTGACTACCGTGCCCACACCCGCGATCGAGAAAGCCCGGTCGATCGGCATGCGGAATCCATCGCCCGGCGGCTCGGGTGCGGCGCGCTCGATGATCTTTCGAAGCCGCTCGGACAGCGCGTCGATGCCCGCCCCGGTGATCGACGACACGACAGCGGCGGCCTCGAATGCCACCGGTGACGCCGCGAGCCGCGCGGTTACCTCCGCGGTCACCAGCTGGATCCATTCCGGATCGGCAAGATCCGACTTCGTGATGATGGGAATCCCGCGGGGAATGCGAAGCTGTTCGACGATAGCGAGATGTTCCCAGGTCTGGGGCTGCGGTCCCTGCGCCGCGTCAACTACCAGCAGCACCAGGTCGATCCCCGACGCGCCGGCGACCATGGTCC
>JBEPVJ010000254.1:0-4522 GCA_041691095.1 Gemmatimonadales bacterium | reverse complement strand
GATTTTGAAGGGCCTTCGCATCGTGACCGATGCTCGGCCAGACCGCCGCGACGATACTCCAGGCGCCCCCCGGCTTCGAGGTACTCGTGGTCGCGCATCACGCCAGAGAGCGGCCCCAGCGACACCGGAATCTTGTGGGTGTCTACCCTGGCGCGGACCTCGATGTCGTCGCGATCGAGCCGGACCTCCACCGAGTCCACCGCACCGGGGGCGACCCGGCCCGCCAGCTCCGCGGCCAGGCCGGCCAGGTCGGCGGGGCTCAGCACCACCGAATCGGCTCCGGTGCGGAGGGCGTCGATCCGCTGCATCAGCGCACGAGTATCGGGGGGACGACCGACCCGGGACCGGGCCGCCGGGGGGGAGGAGGGATCGGCGGTCCAGGAATGAATCCGGTGACGGATCTCGCCACGATAGGTCCACGCGACATAACCCGCGAGCACCAGCAGAGCCAGCGTCAGGAGGCGAATCGGCAGGCTCAGGCACCCCCTCACGGCTCGAGCACCTGCTCCAGCCGAATGCTGTACACCGGCCCGTCGGTGGTGAGCCGGCTCTCGAACAGCACGATCCGATCGGCGGTGAAGGGCTGGCCCGGCGGCAATCCCTCGAGGTACGTCATCGCGCCGGGCGGCAGCCGCAGGCCTTCGCGAATCCGCCCCAGCGTGATATGGGGCCGGAAGGGCCGGCCCTCCGGAGCAAAGCCGATCTGCTCACTGCCCCGCTCCAGTCGGTCCTGCAGCAGCTCCAGGTCGGGACCGGACTGCAGCTCCAGCCGGAGCACCTTGGGATGCTGGCGCGACGGAAACGCCCCGCCACCCTGGGGCACCAAGTGCATCGCGCGCATGCCCTTGGTGGCGAATTGCACCATCTCTTCGATCGGATCGGCCCGGTCCGAGGTGACCTCGCCGAAAAATTTGAGCGAAATGTGAAGCCCCTCGTCGCGCACCCAGCGTACCGGCCAGTCCAGCGCCCGTAGCTCACGGAGCAGGTGGGCCGCCTCGTCGACCGCGGCGGGAGGCAGGGGAACCGCGACGAAAAGCCGCATCAGCCGGTGGCCGGCTCGAGCACCAGCAGGCTGCCCCGCCGATAGCCCCGTGGATCGCGCGCCACCGAAACGAACCCGAGCTCCGCAAATTCGGAGAGTACCGCGGTCCAACAGTCGTCGAGCCGGGGGAACTCCTCGGGACGTACCTCGATGCTGGCCCGGTCTCCCAGATGACGCACCCGCAAGTCTCCAGTGATGCCATGGCGCCGGAGGAGCGCCTCGCCCGCTTCGACCTGGCCCAACCGCTCGCGCGTTACCGGCAGACCGTAGCGAATTCGGCTCGAGAGACAGGGCGCTGCGGGGGCATCCCAGATCGGGATGCCAAGAGCACGCGCCGAGGCGCGCACCGCGATTTTTCCCAGGTCCAGCTCCGCGAGCGGAGAGCGTACCCGCCACTCGCTGCCCGCCGCGAGACCGGGGCGATGCTCGGCTCCGTCATCGGCGTTGGTGCCGTCGATGACGGTGTCGAAGCCTTCAGCCCGGGCCAGCGCGGAGAGCCGGGTCCACAGCTCGGTTTTGCAGAAGTAGCAGCGGTTGACCGGGTTGGCGAGATAGCGGGGATCTTCGAGCTCACGGGTATCCACTTCGCGCAGCGGAATACGGTATCGCCGCGCCAAGTCTCCCGCGATCTGGTACTGGGCTTCGGGATACGACGCGCTCTTCCCGATCACCGCCAGAAATCGGTCCGGCCCCAGCGCGCCGGTCGCCACCACCGCCAGAAGAGCCGAATCGACCCCCCCGGAATATCCGAGGAGGACGCGGCCGAGCTGTCTGAGATGATCCTGCAGGCGGGCGACATCTTGCATGAGAGAAAGGTAGCCGTGTCGCGGGGCAACGGTAGCCGATTTAGCTTAGGACGATGCCCGCCCCTGCCTGGCTTTCCGCTGGCCCCCGGCTCCAGGTTCCGCGCGCCGAAGTGAGCTATCGCGCCACCCGCGCCGGCGGGCCCGGCGGCCAGCACGTCAACACCTCCTCCACGCGGGTCGAGCTCTGGTGGAATCTCCGGGACAGCAGCGCCCCGGATGATGGGCAGCGGGCTCTCCTCCAGGAACGACTGGGTCACCGCCTCGATCAGGATGGCTGGCTCCGACTGGTGGATGCCGGCAGCCGAAGTCAGGCCCGGAATAAGGAGGCGGTGACCGAGCGGTTTCTGGCGCTGGTATCCCAGGCCCTGCGCCCGATCAAGGTGCGAAAGCCCACCAAGGTATCGAAGGCCCAGAGGGTCCGGCGATTGGAAACCAAGCGAAAACGCGCCGAGGTCAAGCGTTCTCGCGGCCGGATCGAGGGCGATGAGTAGCGAATGGAGATATTTCACCCCGAGACAGATCCGCGAGGCGCGAGCCTGGTCGGAGTCGGGGGGCATTGCGGTCCACGAAAATATCTGGAAGTCGCGCGGGCGGCGGACCTGCCATCTGCTGGCGCGCGGCGAGCGGGACCTGCTGGCCGCCGCGCGCTCGGTCGGGTGCGAAGACCGATGGATTCAGCGCACCCGCACCGTGCATTTCGATCTGGTCGAGATTTACCTCGAGCGCGCCCTGGCGCGCTGCGGGGTATCGGTATCGGCTACATCACAAACTACGGGGTTTGCCCGCCCGGGGTGTTAGAATCGCGTGTCAGGCCGGGCTGCACCGCCACCTGCCGGCGATTCATGCCGAAGCGCTGGGTCAGGTCCTTGAGAAGCCGCTCGATCGCGGGACGCGGCACCCGCAACCGGACCAGCACGCGGGTGAGCGGATTCCGGGAAGCGGCGCGCTCGGTCACGATCAACTGAGTGCCCCCCGACACCGACACCAGCTCGAAGGTGCGCCTAGGCAGTCTTGGCTCGCCCTCGGCGGCGGACTGAATCACCAGGCGCCTGGGCGGCTCCGCGACGGAGACCTCGAGGATCCGGGCGCCGCCGCGGCCAATTTCCCGCCAGACCGGCTTTCCCAGCAAATCAGGGAGGCGCTCCACCGCCGACACGTCCGACCGCCAGAGCGGCATGCCATCGACGTCGGTCAGCACCCTCCAGATCGTTTCGGGAGTCCGGCCCAGGAGGGCAGAGCTGGTGCTGTCGTGCTCGCGGGGCAGCAACAGCCCGATCGCGATAAGCAGCGCGAGTGCGGCGACCAGCGCAGTGCCCATGGCCCGGGCCAGGCGCCGCCTGGCCTTCTGCTTTCGTCGATCAATCCAATTCATCGTCGAGGTGGTCTCCTGGGTGTGGGAGGGGCCCGTCGCGCAGCAATGAGAGTCGAGTTGGGTCCGGTGGCGCCGGCCAGTAGGCGAAGGCCCGCCACCACGGCCCCCTGCTCCGCGACACTGAGCCGGGCCAGCGCCTGGCGGACCCGGTCCGGGTCGAGCAGCGAGCGGAGGTCGCGCAGGCGAGCGCCGGCCTCGGTGAGGCGGACGTGCACCCGGCGGGCGTCGGCGGCATCGCGATCCCGGGTGACCAGCCGCAGCCGCGCGAGCTGGGTGAGCTGGAGCGACGCGGTGGCGCTGGTCACCCGCAACCGCGCGGCGAGCTCGCTCACAGTGACCGGGGTCGCCACGTCGAGGTGCTCAAGAATCCCGGCCTGATGATCCGACAAGCGCTTGCCGCTGGCCGGATCGCGCAGGTCGCGACGGCGGCAGGCCGCGTGAATGGTTGGATAGGCCGAGAGAATCGCATGGACGGCATCATCGAGCACTGGCCCAAGATGGCCATAATACTTTGATTTGTCAAATCAAAATATTATCGGGAAACCCCGCCGCTCTTGCCGCCGTCGGGACAAGGAAGCAGTCTTCCATCGGCCCCCATGATCCGCCTCTTCGCTCCCCCGACCCGTGATGTCTTCATCCGTCCCGACCCCGCGACGGCCGCCAACTTCGTGCTGCACGTCATCATCTGCGTCGTGCTGCTGGTACCACTCTCCCGGGTCGCCAAGGAACAGATCTTCGACCGCCTGGTCGTGTTCCTGGTGCCGCCCCTGCAGCAACCCGGTACCCGGCAAGTCGATCTTGGCCAAGCCCCGGTGACGGCAGTGGCGATCAACGGCGGTCTGGTGCGGGGGCATTCCGATCGGGCCGGCAACGCCAACCCCACGCCGCTCCGGGGTGACACCCCGCCCCTTTCCGCCGGCAGTGTCGTGGCGCCGGCCACGGCGCTGCCGGGCGACAACGCGTTGTCGATGCTCGAGGTCGACAGCACCGTGCTGCGGGATCCGACGAGCACTGCCCCGGGCTATCCCAAGAGCCTGCTCGACCTGGGGATTCAGGGATCCGCAGCGGTGCGCTTCGTGGTGGACACCGACGGGGTCGTCGATACGCTGACCTACCGGGTGCTCAGCGCCACCCATGCCGACTTCGCGGTCGCGGTGCGGCTCGCGCTGCCGGGTATGCGTTTCCGCGCCGCGATGCGCGCCGGCAACAAGGTGCGCCAGCTGGTCGAGCAGACCTTCACGTTTCGGATATCGCCCAAGGAAAGTGTGCCGGTCCCGCCCCGACCCACGCCAACCTGCTGTC
>JBEPVJ010000253.1:0-4526 GCA_041691095.1 Gemmatimonadales bacterium | reverse complement strand
ACCCCACGGTGCCGCGTGATTCGATCGTCGCCGAGCTGAACATCGACATGATCGGGCGGGGCGGCGCGGGAGACGTGACCGGAGAGACCATCGCCGGCGCATTGATTCACGGCGATTCGAATTACGTTCAGCTGGTCGGCTCGCGGCGGGTCTCGACCGAGCTGGGAGACCTGGCCGAATCGGTGGACGCGGCCAGCGCCCATCCCCTCAAGTTCGACTATTCGCTGGATGCCAACGGGCATCCCCAGAATATCTATTGTCGCAGCGATCACTACGAGTACGCCCGATACGCCATTCCCATCATCTTCTTCACGACGGGCGGTCACGCCGACTATCACCAGGTGACCGACGAGCCGCAATACATCGACTACGATCGCATGGCGCAGGTGTCCCGCTTCGTGGCCGACTTGGCTACGTCGGTGGGGAACCTCGACCATCGAGTCTTGGTCGATCACCCCAAGCCGGATCCGAACGGAGAGTGTGTGCAGTAGGCGGCCTACTTTTTCAGCTCCCTCTCGATCTCCTCTCCCGCCGCAAGCAGCCGGTCTACCGCGGCGCCGATATCTCCGGCCGCGGCGAGATCGGCGGTGATGCGATCGATGCCGCTGGTGCCGGCGTGTAGCCGCAGCAGATCCAGCCGGATGATCTCGAGCGCGGCGACGGTTTCGCTGAGCCGGCTCCGCGCGAGATCTCGCGCGGCGGTGAGGTCGGTGATGAGCGCCGCGCGGTGGACCGCGGCCGCGCCGTGCGAGGTGTCGGCGTCGGCATCGACCAGGGACTGTTCGAGCTGCTCCAGACGGGCCCGGACCGCGCGGGCCTGCTTTTCCAGGCGGGAGAGCACCCCGGTCAGCTCCGGTAGCGCGGCGCGGATTTCCTTGGGCAGCCCCGCGTAGAGATCCTCGGCAGCGAAGGCGATCGCCAGCTCGGTCGGCCGGTGGGTGGCGCCGGCGCCCTGGGCCCGGGCCGGCAGTCCCGCGGCGGCGATCTTGAAGAGCCAGCGCCCGAATTTGCTGCCCCAGTATTTGATCCGCCGCTCACCCAGCACGTCCCGCCGCCGTCGCCCGACCACCATCCCGACGACCCAGAGCAGCAATCCCATCGCGATGCCGAAGGAGACGGTGCGCGCCAGGCCGACGGGAAAGATGCCTTTGATCATGAGGATCGTTGCGGTCACGCTCGCCGCCAGCCCGACCCAGCCCGCCTTGGGAAGGATCCGCTCCAGCGGCGAGACCTCGCGCCCAACGGTTACCGCCAGCTCTTCCTTGCGCTGATCGGTCTCGGCGCGGGCGCCCGCCAGCACATCCTCGACCCCATAACCCGCGCGAATCAGCCGGCGCACCCGGTTGACATGGGCGGCGAACGGGACCACGCCCAGCGCCGTGACCATGTATCCGAGGTAGAAGAAACCGGCCGGCCAGAATCCATGCCGGATCAACGGTCCCAGCATCAATGCGATGAGCATTGGAGCGACATAGACGGCGCCGACGAGATAGAGGCGGCCGCCGCCCTCGATCGAGAGACTGTTCTTGACGAAGGCGCGCACCGGGGCGGGGATCTCACGCCGGGCCTCCAGTGCCACCGACAGCGCGTCGGCGAAGCCCTTGGCATCGGGGAAGCGATCTGCAGGGTGCTTCTGGAGACAGCGCCCCACCGCCTGGGTCAGCGCGCGCGGCGTCGCGGGGGCGAACTGGGCCACCGACGGCGGGGCCTCGGTCGCCTGCTTGATCAGGATCGAGGGAATCGTGGTCCCCTCGAAGGGCAGCCGCCCGGAGAGCGCGAAGAACCCGACGATCCCCAGGGAATAGAGGTCGGACCGGCCGTCGAGCTCCTCGCCGGTCGCCTGTTCCGGGCTCATGTATTCCGGCGTGCCGATGAGCTCGCCGCCGGTGGTCAGCCCGGTCGTGGTGACCCGCCGCGCGATGCCGAAATAGGTCAGCACCGCGCGGCCGGTGGCGCCCTCGAGGATGATGTTGTCGGGCTTGAGGGCCCGGTGGATGATGCCCTGGGCGTGCGCGTAGGCCAGCGCCCAGGCGATCTCCCGGAGAATCCGGGCGCATTCCGCCGGCGCCAACGGCCCGCGACCCCTAACCCGCTCGCCCAGCGTCTCTCCGTCGATGTAGGCCATCACGAAGAACACGAATCCCTTGATGTCATCGACCGCGTGGATCGGTACGATGTTGGGCTGGGAGAGCTGTGCGGCGGTGCGGGCTTCGCGGATGAACCGCTCCCGCAGGGCGGGCTGGGCGGCCAGGTCCGGGGGCAGCAGCTTGATGGCCACCAGCCGCTCCAGCGCCACCTCGCGGGCGAGATAGACGACCCCCATCCCGCCGCGCCCGAGCTCCCGCTCGAGCGAGTACCGTCCGGCCAGGGCGGTCTGGAACTCCAGGAAGAGCGAGTCGATGGGCCGGCTGCCTACGGCTTCTTCTTCATCCGATAGACGGAATCCAGGATCGGACGCCAGACTTCCGGGGGCTGCACCCCGGACATGATGCCGCCCTCGACGTAGAACGACGGGGTGCTCTGGGCGCCGGCCTTGATCGCGCCTTCGGCATCCTTCTCCACCTCGGCCCGAGTTTCGGCCTTCTCGAGGCAGGTGGCCACTTTGGACTTGTTCAGCTTGAGCGAGTCGGTCAGCGACAGCAGGAACGCCGCGGGATTCTTGAGCGGGGCCCAGACCTTCTGGCTCTGGAACAGCAGGTCATGCGCCGGCCAGAATTTTCCTTCCCGCGCGGCACACATCGCGAACTCCGCCGCGGCGACGGCATTGGGGTGCAGCGACGTCAGCGGAAAATTGATGAAGATCCAGCGCACCTTGCCGGTGTTGATGTACTCCTTTTCCAGAACCGGCAGCGTCTTTTCCGTGTGGTCCTTGCAGAAGGGACACTGGAAGTCGGACATCTCGTACACGGTGACCGGCGCCTTCGCCGATCCCTTGGTGCGGACCGCAAGAGGATCGGTTTGGGCGGCCACGGGTGCGGCCAGGACGAACAGGACAAGTGAAAGACTCAAGCGCATCGGTTCAATACCTCGGGCGGTGCCGGCCGGTGGCCGGGCTCAGGCGAAGGGTGTCTCCAACCAGCGGTACGTTCCAGTACCACTCGAAGTTGGGGTCCTGCGGGTCGGGCGATCGCACGTGAATCCACCAGGTGCCCTCGTTGATCCGGAGGTGCGCCCAGCCGGATGCCCCGGTCGTGTCCGCCGCGATCATGCGCATGCGGCCGGTGGTCTGGCTTCGGGAAAGCGTGTCGTAACCGGCATAGGTACTATGTTCCCACGCGCGCGCTTCTCCCCGCAGCCGCTCGATTCTGGGCCAGAGGGTATCGCGCGCGGCGGCCAGCGCGCTCCGGGCCCGCTCCAGTCCCGCATTCTGCCGGGTGAGCGAGTCGGTGATGGGCTTTCGAATCGTGGCGAGCTCCAGCGCCGCCGGCGAGCCCGGGGTGGATGCAGCGAGCGCGGTATTCACCGAGTCGAGCCGGCGGCCAGTGCGCTCCACCAGCCAGGCCGCTCGGCTCATGTCGAGGAAGGGACCGTGGAAAGCCTGAAACAGACTGTCGAGCGACTGCGTATTAGGGCGTCCGGTCGGGACGCGCTGTTCCATCGTCCTGATGAGGCTATCGCGATCGTAGGGAAGCAGCGTTACCTGGACACCGGGAATCGGAGTATCGAGGCCGGCGAGATCGGGCACCAGGACCTGGACCGCCACGAGTCGGGTGCTGTTGCAGCCCAGAAGAACCAGGAGAGCGAGTGCGGCTACGCGTGACATTTGCCAAAGTTATCCTGCTGGCGGCGGCGCTCCAAGGCGCGGTGCCGCGGCTTGCGGCGGCGCAGGCCGGCGGCGTCGCCAAGCTCTTTCCGTCGCGGCCCACGGGCTACGTCACCGATGTCACCGGCAGCCTCGACCCCGCCGCGTTGCAGCGCATCGACCTCCTCGCTGAGCGTTTGAAGCAAGTCACCGGCGCGGAGATCGCGGTGGCGGTGCTGCCGACCATCGGCGACTACGCGGCCGCGGACGTCGCGGTGGAAATCGGCCGAAGCTGGGGAGTCGGAAAGAAGGCCGCCATCGGTGACCAGACTCGCGATGCCGGCCTCGTGATCCTCCTAGTCCCGAAGCGAAGCGACGATGCCAACTCGGGTCAGATCTTCATCGCCACCGGCAAGGGGCTCGAAGGAATCGTCACCGATCTTCAGGCCGGCCGCATTCGCGACCTGATGCGGCCGGCGTTCTCGCGCGGAGACTATGCCGGTGGCCTCGAAACCGGCATGGGCGCGCTGGCCGCAAGCATCGCCAAGGGAATGGGCATCAGCGATTCCACCCTCCTCGCCGGCGATCGCGCCGTGGTCGAGGAGCCGGCCGGCCGTGGCGTGGATCCGCGCCTGGTGTTCAAGGTTTTGATGACGGTCGTGATCCTCATGATTATCATCGCCAACAACCGCCGGGGAGGGCGCGGTGGCGGAATCTTCTGGGGCGGCGGGGGCTTCGGGGACGTCGGTGGAGGGTTCGGCGGCGGGGGTGGCGGCGGCGGATT
>JBEPVJ010000252.1:0-4530 GCA_041691095.1 Gemmatimonadales bacterium | reverse complement strand
GAGTTTACTCGGCCCGGAAAAACCCTCTCGGTCCCGCCGGGCCAGCTGCCGGCCGCGCTTCCAGTGCGGATCGCGCTGGGGCCGGTGTTCGGATCGGTGGTGGGCCGGGTGGACAGCCTGATGGTGGTGGGACTCCAGGGTCAGCTCCCCGCGACGCCCGAAGTCGGATTCGGGGTGCTGATCGTCTCCCCTGAAGGCAAGGCCGATGGCGTGCTCCTCTATAATGGAGACCCGATCCAGGGCGCCCCCAAGCTGGGGAGCGTGAGCGCGGGAGACCGCAGCCTGCCGCTCATCGGAATCCAGACCAACATCAAGAACTACGAGGACCCGTCCTGCCCCGTCTTCCCTGATTCCCTCCGCCGGTGACGGTGCTGCCCCGCCGCATCGTCCACCTCGCCTCGGGGCGGGAGTGGCGCGGCGGTCAGAACCAGGTGCTCCTGCTGGCCCGCGCGCTCGCTTTCCGCCGCGGTGACGTCTCCCAGATCGTGGTCACCGGCCGGGGCACTCTGCTGGCCGAGCGACTCAAGGCCGCAGGGTTGCCGGTGCGGGAAGTCGGCTGGGGGATCGGTCTCTCCCCTACTGCCCTGCTCGGCGCCGTCTCGGAGGCCTCCCGCGGTCCAACGCTCTTCCACGCCCATGACGCCCACGCGCTGACGCTGGCGGGGATCGCCGGCGGCATCACCAGGTCTCCCTACGTGGTAACCCGCCGAGTCGATTTTCATCTCCGGCGCGCGGGTTACTGGGCCGATGCGAGCCGGATCATCGCCATCTCCGAGGCGGTGAAGGCGATCCTGGTGGCCGACGGAATTCCGGTCGCCCGCATCGCGACGGTGCACTCGGGCATCGATGTAGAAGGCGTGAGGGCGGTGCAGCCGGGAAGCATCCGGGCCGAGCTCGGGCTCCCGGACACCGGGCCACTCACGGTGACGGTAGGGGCGCTGGTGGATCACAAGGATCACGCGACGCTGGTCGCGGCAGCAGCAGGGCTGCGGGAGCGGCACCCCGAGCTCCACTGGGCCATTGCGGGAGAAGGCGAGCTGCGCGGCGCGCTCGAGGGTCAGATCGCCTCGCTCGGCATGCGGGACAGGATTCATCTGCTGGGCCACGTCACCCAGCCGCTTCGGCTGATCGGCGCGGCAAATGTCTTCGTGATGAGTTCCAAGGAGGAAGGACTCGGCACCACGGTGCTGGATGCGATGGCGCTGGGCGTCCCCATTGCGGCCACCAGCGGGGGCGGCATTCCGGAGATGCTGTCCGGCGGCGCCGGGCTGCTCTCGCCGCCGCGGGACCCCGCGGCGCTGGGGGCATCGGTGGAGCGACTGCTCGACGACGCGGAGCTGCGGAAGCGGACCCGGGCGAGGGCCACAGAGCGGGTGGAGCAGTTCAGTGCAACGGCGATGGCCAATGGAGTGCTTTCGGTGTATCGTTCCGTCACGGAGAACGTTGACACGAAATGATTTACGTCTGCATCCCCAGTTTCGATGAAGGCCCCACTATCGGGCTCCTGCTCTGGAAGATCCGCAAGGTCTTCGAGGAGTTTCCGCGCGAGTACCAGCTCCTGGTGGCGGACGACGGCTCGACCGATCATTCGGCATCGATCCTGGAGCCGTACGCCAAGGTGCTGCCGCTCACGGTGGTCCATCACGCGGTGCGGCAGGGCTACGCCCGCTCGGTCGAGGAACTGCTCAATCTGGCGCTGGCCCGGAGCGATCGTCCCAAGCGGGACAGCGCCATCGTCATGCACGCCGATTTTTCTCATGGCCCGCATTTTCTTCCCGACTTTGTGCGGCGGCTCGACAGCGGCGCCGACATGGTGGTCGGCGAGGCGACCCTCGAAGGCGAGCCCTCCCGGGGCCACCGGATGCTGCGCCGCTGGGCCCCGATGCTGCTGCGTCGGGCGGTGCGGGTTACTGGGATCAACGACACGGTGAGCGGCTTCGTCGCCTTCCGGCTGATGACCTTGAAGAACGCGATGCGGAGCCCGGGCGCCGCGCTGCTCACCTCCGAAGGCTGGGCCGCCAACGCCGAGCTGATCGGGAGGGCGGCGCAACATGCCCGGCGGATCGAGACGGTGCCGGTGATCGAGCGGCACGATCTGCGGCCGAGGGGCAGCCGGATCCAGCCGTGGGAAGCGGCCCGGCAGATCTGGAGGGCGGCCGGCAGCATCCGCATTCCGGTGGTCAAGCACGCGGAGACGGCGGCGCCATGAGTCTCGCCCCCCTGATCCTGTTGTTCCAGTTTGCCGCCGCAACGCCGGTCGGCTCGGCGCCGGTCTATCCCTTCGGCGTGGGCGAGCGGTTCGACTATACCGCCAAGTTCGGGATGCTCTCGGTCGGCTCGGCGTCGATCCAGGTGGCCAGGATCGACACGGTGCGGGGCCAGCCGGCGTTCCTGTTCCGGTTTTCTCTGGACGGCGGCGCGCTGCTGTTCAAGATTCAGAGCAGCCTGGAGTCGTGGACCAGCGTCCGGGATTTTCATTCGCTGCGCTTCCGCCAGGACAGCCACGAGAACAGCAAGCAGTATTTGAGGGAGTACGACATCTTCTCCGACTCGGGGTATTACCGGCAGAGCCAGGCCACCGCCACCACGCCGACCACTCCCGAGCCGCTGGACGATGCGTCGTTCCTGTATTTCATCCGCACCACCCCGCTCGAAGTGGGCAAGACTTACAAGTACGCCCGGCACTTCAAGCCCGAGCTGAATCCGATTGTGGTGAACGTGCTCAAGCGGGAAGAGATCGAGCTCCCTGACGGGAGCAAGGTGCAGAGCCTGATCCTGAACCCGGTGGTGGGCGACAAGATGTTCTCCGAGCGGGCCGATGCCCGGCTCTGGATCACCGATGACGCCCGGCGCATCCCGGTACAAATCCGCTCCCGGCTCCCGTATGGCACCATCACCCTGCGGCTGGAGAAGATCACTCCGGCCCCCGGCGGGAACTGAGTGGCCGGGGGCGAGGCCGACATAACCCGGCTCCGCACCGTCCCCTTCCGGGGGCGGCAGAACAAAGTCGATGCTTCCCTGATGGCCACGCCGCCCGGCGCCGACCGCTCCTTCCACGCCTTCCTTGACAGCTTGCCCGATGTGCTCGCCGCGCGGGATCTGCGCGCCATCCTGGCCCATGTCGCGAAAGCGGCGCGGGAGCAGAAGGGCGTGGTGCTGCTGCTGGGCGGGCACGTGGTGAAGGTCGGACTGGGGCCGCTGGTGCTGCGCTGGATCGAGCGGGGGATCGTCAGCCACGTGGCGATGAAGGGCGCCGCCGCGATCCACGACTTCGAGCTGGCGGCGTTCGGCGGCACCAGTGAGGATGTCGAGGCGGGGCTGGAAGACGGGACCTTCGGGATGGTGGCCAGCACGCACTGGCTGGCCAGCGCAACCGGCTTCGGCATGCTCGAGCGCGGCGGCAACGCCTTCGACGCGGCGGTCGCGGCCGCGTTCGTGCTGCACGTCGTCGAGCCGCATCTCAACGGTCCGGGCGGCGACGTGCCGGCCGTCTTCGCTACCGCGGCCGACCCGACGCCGACGGTGCTGTGCGGGCAGGGCGTCGCGCCCGCGGCGGCCACCATCGAGGCCTACACCTCGGCCGGGTTGGCGATGGTGCCCGGCGCCGGCTCGCTCGCGGCGGTCGTGCCGGGGGCGGTCGAGGCCTGGCTGCTGCTGCTGCGCGACCACGGCAGCCTTCCGCTGGGTGACGTCCTCGCACCCGCCGTCGGCTACGCCCGGGCCGGCCATCCGCTGCTACCCGCCGTGGCGGCGACGGTCGAGCGGGTCGGCGGGTTGTTCGAGGAGCACTGGCCGACGTCGGCGCGGCGCTGGCTGCCGTTGCCGCGACCGTGGCAGCAGTGGCGGAACGAGGCGTATGCCGACGTGTTGGACCGCCTCGTCAGGGCCGGCCGACGGGCGCCGTCGCGCGAGGCGGCCATCGACGCGGCCCGTCGAGAATGGCGCGAGGGGTTCGTCGCCGACGCGATCGACCGCTTCCAGCGGCAGGCGCTGTGGGACTCCAGCGGCGCGCCGCACGCGGGGTTGCTCACCGGCGCGGACCTGGCCGGGTGGCGGGCGACGTACGAGCCGGCCGTGGTGGCGCCCTTTGCCGACGTGCAGGTCGCCAAGACCGGCCCGTGGGGCCAAGGTCCGGTGCTGCTGCAGGCGCTTCGCCTGCTCGACGGCGTCGACGCGGACCTCGACACCGCGCCCGGCGTGCACGTCGTCGTCGAGGTGGTGAAGCTGGCCATGGCCGACCGGGACGCCTGGTACGGCGACAGTGCGGACGTGCCGCTCAACACGCTGCTCAGCTCCGACTACGCCGCCGCCCGCCGGGCCCTGATCGGCGAGCGTGCCTCCGCCGAGCTAAGAGCAGGTTTGCGCGCGCCGCTGCCGCCGGTGCGGGTCGCCGGGCGCAGCGACGATCCGTCGATCGGCGAGCCGACGGTCCAGCGCGGCGACACGTGCCACATCGACGTCGTCGACCGCTTCGGCAACATCATTTCGGCGACGCCGAGCGGCGGCTGGCTGCAATCCTCGCCGCACATC
>JBEPVJ010000251.1:0-4555 GCA_041691095.1 Gemmatimonadales bacterium | reverse complement strand
AAGAGACAGCCATCGGGCCGGCGATGTCGGCGGTGAAGTTGAGCGGCACCACGCCGGCCCGGCTGGTCAGCCCCATGGTGGAGCGGATGCCCACCAGCGCGTTGTGCGACGAAGGCCCGCGGATCGAGTTCCCGGTGTCGGTGCCGAGCCCCGCCTCGCCGAGGTTGGCGGTCACCGCGGCGGCAGTGCCTCCGCTCGAGCCCGCGGTCACCCGATCCAGGGCAAAGGGATTTTTCGTGTACCCCGGCAGGATGGAGCTCACCGTCTCGTACGGGGTAAACGCGAACTCCGCCATGTTGGATTTGGCGAGCACAATGGCTCCGGCCTCGCGAACCCGCCGGACCAGGAAGGCATCCCTCGAGGAAACGTAACCCGCCAGCGAGAGCGATCCCGCCGTGACCGGCAGATCCTTCGTCTCGAAATTGTCCTTGACGATCATCGGAATGCAGTGCAGCGGTCCGGTCAATCCGGCCGCTTTGAAGCGGAGATCGAGGGAATCGGCGACCTGGAGTGCCTGGGGGTTGAGCGCGATCAGTGAATTGATGGCGGGACCGGCCTTGTCGTACGCGGCGATCCGGGCGAGGTAGCGCTGGACCAGCACCCGGCAGCTGAGGCGGCCCGCGATCATCGCCGAGTGGATCTCGGCGATGGTGGTCTCCTCGACCTGGAACGGCCCCTGCCGAGCCCACGCGGGGCCCGCGATCGCCGTCAGCAGCGCGGCGATGCGGTAGCACCGCCTCACGGAATCAGGACGCCCTGCCCGCGCTTCTGTGCCAGCCGGGCGTTGAAGGTGGCCACGTCGGTCTGCATCAGCGCGTCCAGCTTTGCCCGGCTCGCCCGCATCTGCCCCTCGAGGAGCTGGTGCACCTCGAACTGCTGCGTGGTGGGCCCGAGATCGGAGCTGCCCACACCGTCAGCCAGCCAACCCAGCCGGCCCATCAGCTTCATCGGATAGCGCACATCGTCCTGGCCCCGCCCGGTGAGCTGGAGCTGGATCAGGTCGTGCTCCACCGCGATGAGCTTCTTCTCCAGTGAGTCGGCGTCGGTGCGGATGCCGGCCATCGTGGAATCGTCGGCCAGTACGTTGCGCAGCGATACCAACTGGCTCCGGGTCAGCTCGAGGGTGTTGATCATCGTCACCACGCTGTCGAGATCGCTCCGGATCGCGTTGAGCAGGTCGGTCTGCACCCGGATCTCGGCCTCGCTGCCCCCCGATCCCGGGTCCTTGAGCACCGTGAGCGGCTGGGTCGCCTGCTGTCCCGCCGCCGAGACCTTTACCGTATAAGTGCCCGGCGGTGCCAGCACGCCCAGCCGCACGCCGTCCGGTGCGGTGCGTCCCGCCAGTCCCACCGAAATGTCGGGCGCGTACAGCGGAGGCGTCAGCAGCTTGGCCGCTTTGGAGGGCTCGAACCGCAGATCCCACCAGACCCGGTTGAGGCCCGCCTTGGCCGGTCCCTTGAAGGTGCGGACCACCTTTCCGGCGCCATCCAGAACCGTAAACGAGGCGCTGTCCTTCGATTCGGTCTTGATCCAGTAGTTGAGCGATGCACCATAGGGGGGATTCTGCCCCGCCGAGGGATCGTAGGCGACGGTGAAGAAGCCCTCGGGGCTCCGGAACCGGTAGGCCGGCCGGGGCGCCAGCAGGTGAAGGTCCTTGCCCGTCACCGCCGGGGCCAGCTCGCGCAGCGGGGAGATGTCGTCGAGGATCCAGAAGCCCCGGCCGTAGGTCGCCACCACCAGATCGCTGAAGTGCTCCTGGACCACGATCCAGTACACCGGCGCATGAGGCAGGTTGTTCTGCAGCGGCTGCCACCGTTCTCCGTCGTCGAACGACACGTAGATCCCACCCTCGGTGCCCGCGTACAGCAGGCCGCGCCGCACCGGGTCCTCGCGCACCACGTGGGTGTAGCTGAGCGGGTTATGGGGGATTCCCGCCGTCATCAATCGCCAGGTCTTGCCGTAGTCGGTGGTCTTGTAGATCCACGGGTCGCGATTGTTGACCTGGTGCCCGTCGACCGAGAGATAGGCAGTGGCGGTGTCGTAGCGGGACGGCTCGATATTGCCGATGGTGCCCCAGAGCGGCAGGCCGGGCAGGTTCGCGGTGAGGTTGGTCCAGGTCCCGCCCCCGTCCCGGGTGAGCTGGACCTGTCCGTCGTTGGTGCCCACCCAGATCAGCCCGGCCTTGAGCCGTGATTCGGCGATGGCAAACACCACGCCGGAATACTCCACGCTGATGTTGTCGGGCGTCAGGCCGCCCGAGCTCTGTTGCCGGCTCTTGTCGTTCCGGGTCAGGTCCGGGCTGATCAGCTTCCAACTCCGGCCGCCATCGGTCGTGACGTGCACGTACTGGCTCCCGACGTACACCTTGTTGTGGTCGTGGGGCGAAATCGTGAGCGGGAAATTCCAGACCCAGCGGTACTTCACGTCCGCCGCCGCCGAGCCCATCGGCCCGTCGGGCCAGACTTCGACGTTCTGGGCGATGTTGGTCCGTGCGTCCCAGCGGGTCACCACGCCGCCGGCGGCGCCCCAGCCCGAGGCGCTGGACCAGACCACGTCGGGGTTCTCGGGATCCGGGGTGGCCCAGCCGCTCTCGCCTCCACCGACTGCGTGGAACATGCTCCGGGGAATCGAGCCGTCTCCCGTACCGAGCTTGCTGTTGCTGGGCCCCATCGCGGACGGACCGTCCTGCCGGTTGCCGTACACGTTGTAAGGGATCCGGTTGTCCACCGTCGCGTGGTACATCTGGGCCACCGGAAGCTGGACCTGGTTCCAGGTCTTGCCCCGGTTGATCGAAATGGAGATGCCGCCGTCGTGACCCACTACTTGGCGGCTGGCGTCGCCGGGGTCGATCCAGATGTCGTGATGGTCCCCGCCGGGAATCTCGGCGTTGGGCGGATCGATGGTGGTCTTGCCGCCGTCCAGCGTCTTGCTGTAGAACGCCGAGAGAAAATAGGCCTCGTTCTCGTTATCGGGCGCGACCGCCATGCGGCTGTAGTACGCGGTGCGCCCCGCGAGCTGGCGGTCATGGCTCACCAGGTCCCAGCTCTCTCCCCCATTGTCGGACCGCCACAGCTCACCGGTACCGGCGTCCTTGCCGCGCACCGGCACCCCATCGCCGGTCTCGATGAGGGCGTAGATCCGGCTGGGATTACTCCGCGCGACGGCCAGCCCGATCTTGCCGACCGCGCCCTCCGGGAGGCCATGGCCGGCCAGCCGCTTCCAGGTGGACCCGGCATCGACCGATTTCCAGATGGCGCTTCCCGCGCCACCGCTTTCCCGGCCCCAGGTGTGAACCTCGATCTGCCAGGTGGCCGCGTAGAGGATCCGCGGGTTGGACGGGTCCATCACGAGGTCGATTGCGCCGGTGCTGTCGTTCACGAACAGGACCCGCTCCCAGTGCGTCCCTCCGTCGGCGCTCCGGTAGACGCCGCGGTCCGGCTGCGGCCCATAGGCGTGACCCAGCGCGGCGACGTACACCAGATCCGAATTCCGGGGATCGATGACGACCCGCGCGATTCGGCCGGTATTCTCCAGCCCCATCTTGTTCCAGGTTCTCCCCGCGTCGGTCGACTTGAACACGCCCCAGCCCAGGGAGACGTGGCTCCGAATGAACGGCTCCCCGGTGCCGACCCAGACCACGTTCGGGTCGGAGGCGGCCACGCTGATCGCGCCGATCGAGGAAACCGATTGGTCGTCGAAAATGGGCGCCCAGTGAATGCCCCCGTCGGTGGACTTGAAGAGACCGCCTGACGCGGCGCCGGCGTAATACGTCCGCGGGTCGCCCGGAACGCCCGACACCGAGGAGACCCGGTTTCCTTCCGGTCCGATGTAGCGGAACTTGAGCTGACTGAGCTGCGCGGTATCGACGGACGGAATTCTTTGCGAGGTGGCAGCCGCGCTGAACGAGGCCAGAAGGATCAGGGCGGCGGGGACCAGGCGGCTTCGCATCGGCGCTCCACGGAGGATGTTCGGGGGAAGCCGGAAGATATCCTGCGGGCTACGGCAGTGTGCGCTCCTCGACCAGAGGGTCGGCCCGATGGACCCGCGCGGCGGACGAGAGCGTGGCGCCGCCGCCCAACTGGGCCAGCAGGTCGGTGTATTTGAACTCCACCATACCGATCCGCCAGTTGGGGCCCGGAGCCGAGGCCGACAGGTAGATCCGCACGACGTCCCGCCCCGCGTCGTAGAGAGTGGAGGCGCGGTAGAGCATGGCACTGGTCCAGTGCTGATTCTCGTGGCGGAGCAGTGGCGCTGCGTAGGTGGTCCAGTGGATGCCGTCGGGGCTTCTCGCGAAGAACAGGTCCCGCGCGCCGCAGCTGTGGAGCCGGTACGCCGGATAGACTGCCCAGTACTCCTTCTTGGCCTCTACCCATGCCACGTCGATGTGCCAGATGTTGTATCCCGGCTGGGAAAGACCGGCGGCCTGGGGCAGGCTCCAGCCCCGCTCGATGGCCGGGCTGTCGAGTGGGCGCCGGCCTGCGCCATCCTGCCGCATCACGCGGGTGATGCGTGCCGGGCACGGCCTGCTCCCCGCATCGACGAACCAGAGCCGGGG
>JBEPVJ010000250.1:0-4567 GCA_041691095.1 Gemmatimonadales bacterium | reverse complement strand
GAAGTTGTAGGCCAGCTTGGCCCCCGCGTTGATCGCAAAGTAGGTGAGCTTCTTCGGTGCTCCATCGACATCGAACGTCACGGCCCCGGCGCCGAGGTTCACCAGAAACTCCCAGCCCTTCTCGCGCGGAGGGGTCACCAGATATCCGATCTTCCCCATGTAGTGCAAGGTGTTGATGTCGGTGTTGCCGGTGGCCTTGTCTTTGTGCATTCCGTAGTCGAACTCGCCCATGAGGACCAGGCGCCGGCCGAGCTGGTAGCCGATCGTCCCGCCCAGGTCGGCACCAGTCTTGGCGACGTCGGCGATATCAAAGGTGGGAACCACAGCGCCGCCTCGGCCTTCAATGAAGTAGGACCGGGTGGGAGACTGGGCCGCGAGGGGCGAGACGATCACCACCGCGCCCACAATGTTCAACAACTGCTTGACGAGCGTGTCCAGCTTTTTCATGACTCCGTTCCAAGGATAAGGTTGATCGTTGTCTAACTATCGTCTAGCAAACTACCGTTCTGATGGACGTTTGTCAAGGTTTAGTCTAATGAATTATATTGACAACAGTTAGACGGAATGCTAGCATACTGCATGGCCAATCCTGAAACACCCATCTCCGAAACACCCCGCCATCGGGTCCGGGTAGTGGTCAATCGAACCGGACTTACCGCCCACGTGCTCCGGGCCTGGGAGCGTCGTTATGGGGTGGTCACCCCCACCCGTACCGAGGCGGGCCAGCGACTCTATTCCGATGCCGACATTGCCCGGCTCACGATGCTCAAGGAGTTGGCGTCGGGTGGGGCTCAGATCAGCCAATTGGCCCGGCTCACCATGGAAGGACTGCACCAGCTGGCCGAGGACGGGGCTTCTTCCGGGCGTGCGGTAATTTCGGAGCCTGGTCCCCCGGAGGAATGGCGGCGTGATGCGTTGAGGGCCATCGAGGCGATGGACGGTACCGGGCTCCGCCGTGGACTCGAGCGCGCCGCCGTTTCGCTGGGTGTGCCGCGGCTGGTGGAAGAGGTGGTCGGTCCTGTCCTAACCGAAATCGGCGAGCGGTGGCACGCCGGTCGGATGACGATTGCCCAGGAACACCTGGCCTCAGCGGCGGTGCGCCAGGTTCTCGGATGGGTGCGGGAGTTGGCGGAGACGAGGGAAGTCGCGCCGGGACTGGTCGTTGGGATGTTGCCAAACCATGTCCACGAGGGCGGGGCGCTGATGGCGGCGGCAATCGCCGCCAGCGAAGGGTGGCGTGTCAGTTACCTCGGGGCCGACCTGCCGGTGGAGGAGATCGCCGAGACCGCCCGCCGAACCGCCGCGCGAGCCGTGGCGCTCAGCATCGTTCACCCTGCGGATGACCCTGAGGTCGGCGGCTACCTCCGGGCTCTGGGACGGGCGCTCCCCCATGGGGTAGTGATGTTGGTGGGCGGAGCAGCGGCGCCCGCGTATGCCGCTGGGGTCGCAGCCGCCAAGGGGAAACTGCTGAACGGCCTTGAGGACCTGCGCGATGCACTCCGCAAGCTGACGAGTGCAGTCCCGGTCTCAACGTGAACGCCCAGGGGCGAGTGCTGCTCACCGGCGCCACCGGCTACATCGGTGGTCGGCTGCTCGCTGCCCTTGAGGCCACCGGTCGACCGGTTCGCTGCATGGCTCGCCGCCCGGAGTACCTCCTAACCCGGGTGGCGCCTGCCACCGAGGTCGTCGCCGGCGACGTCTTCGATCTTGTCTCCCTCGCCGCCGCGATGACCGGAGTGCACACCGCCTACTACCTTGTGCACTCGATGGATTCGAGCGGGTCGTTCGAGGACGCTGACCGCACCGCGGCCCGCAACTTCGCGCGGGCGGCACGAACCGCCGGACTTCGGCGCATCGTCTATCTGGGCGGCCTCGGCGGGGGCGATGCGCTGTCGAGCCATCTTGACAGCCGGCAGGAGGTGGGCCGCATCCTGCGTGACGAGGGTGTGGCCACCATCGAGCTTCGGGCTGCCATCGTCATCGGTTCCGGGAGCATCTCCTTCGAGATGATCCGTGCCCTGGTGGAGACGTTGCCCATCATGATTACCCCCCGGTGGGTGGCCACATTGACCCAACCGATCGGGATCGAGGACGTGGTCGCCTACCTGGTCGGGTCGCTCGATCTCTCCGCTGAAGGCAGTGCGGTGTTCGAGATCGGTGGGCGCGATCGAGTCTCCTACGGGGCCTTGATGCGCGAATACGCCCGGCAGCGGGGACTGCGCCGGCGGTTCATCTCGGTGCCGGTGCTTACCCCCAGGCTCTCCAGCCTCTGGCTCGGTCTGGTGACGCCAGTGTACGCCCGGGTGGGCCGGGCGCTGGTGGAAAGCCTGCGCAACGAGACCGTGGTGCGAGATGATCGCGCGCTCACTGCGTTCAGTGTGAAGCCCCAGGGCATGGCCGATGCGATGGCCCGGGCCCTGATCAACGAGGACCGATCCTTCGCGGCGACGCGGTGGTCGGACGCTGTCACGGCGGGGGGACACCGCGAGGGGTGGGGTGGCACTCGATTTGGCACTCGGCTGGTGGACTCCCGTTCGATCACCGTGGCGTGCTCTCCGGCGAAGGCATTCGCTCCTATCCGCCGCATCGGTGGTACTACCGGCTGGTATCACGCCACTTTTCTCTGGAAGCTGCGTGGATTTTTCGATCTGCTGATGGGAGGGCCAGGGATGCGGCGCGGTCGTCGCGATCCCGAGCAGCTGGCACCGGGCGACGCCCTCGATTTCTGGCGGGTCGAGGCGATCGAGCCCGACCGCCTGCTCCGGCTCTCGGCCGAAATGCGCCTGCCCGGGCGGGCCTGGCTTCAATACGAAGTCGAACCCAGCGGCACCGGCAGCACGATCCGGCAGACTGCGATCTTCGATCCCTCCGGCTTGTTCGGCCAGATCTACTGGTATCTGCTCTGGCCGTTGCACCAGGTGGTCTTCGGCGGGACGTTGCGCGCGTTGGCCCGGGCGGCGCTGGCGTGATCAGGTTCTCCGCCTGTCCCCCTCGGTCGGCCATCCTAACCCGGCTCGGCTTGATCATCGCCCCGCCTCCCGCTGCGCTCCTGCTGACAATGCTTCCTCTTGCGGGGTGGGCGCAGTCCGCAGCGCCGTCATTGCCCTCATCCCTATCCTTTTATTCGGCCCGCATCACGCAGTCCGGGCGGATGGGAGTGAGTTCAGCCGCGGTCCAGGAGGAAAGGGTGAAAGAGGTGCAGAGCGTCGCGACCGTGGACCTCGTTCGTTATGCCGGGAGGTGGTACGAGGTCGCCCGGTTCCCCAACCGGTTTCAGAAGAATTGCGCGCGTCAAACTACCGCCGACTACTCGGTGCGGCCGGACGGTGATCTCGACGTCGTCAACACCTGCCTCCGGGCCGACGGCGGGCGCAAGCAGGCCAGGGGTCGGGCTCGGCTGGCTCGGCGTGATGGCCCGGCGTCCCAGCTCGAGGTTCGCTTCGCACCAGGTTTCTTGTCGTGGCTGTCCGTGGTGTGGGGTGACTACTGGATTCTCGACCTCACCAACGACTACGATGCCGCACTGGTCGGGTCGCCGGATCGTAAGTATCTCTGGGTTCTGGCGCGACGGCCGGCACTGGATTCGGAGACCTATGCGCGATTGGTTGCGACCGCCGCGGCGCAGGGGTTCGAGGTGAGCCGGCTGGTGCGGTCACCCTGACTTCCGTCTGCTTCTAGACAATGGCGCCAAACAGGCGTCCCACGGCCGCCGTGCAGCCCATGGCCACCGCTCCCCAAAATGCGACCCGCAGTGCCCCTCGAGTAAGCGACGCCCCGCCGAGGCGAGCCGCCACGCCCCCAAGAACGAGGAGGAGCCCCAAACTCACCCCGACGACGGCTCGTGTCAGGTTCTCTGCCGGCAACAATGCGGCGAGGAGTGCCGGAGGGGCCGCTCCGACTGCAAACGACGCTGCCGACGTCAGCGCTGCCTGGATTGGCCGTGCCCGATTCATTTCATGGATGCCGAGCTCGTCCCGGGCATGAGCCCCGATGGCGTCATGGGCCATCAGTTGTTCGGCCACTCGGACGGCGAGGTCCCGCTCCAGCCCTCGGCGCATGTAGATCCCCGCCAATTCGGCCCGTTCGGCGACCGGCGAAGTCGCGAGTTCACCACGCTCTTGGGCGAGATCAGCCCGCTCCGTATCGGCTTGAGAGCTGACCGAGACATACTCGCCAGCGGCCATCGAGAGGGCGCCGGCAACGAGGCCCGCGACGGCTGCGAGCAAGACAGCCGTGCGGTTGGGTGAAGCGGCCGCCACGCCAACGATCAGACTGCTGGTCGAGATCAAGCCGTCATTGGCGCCGAGAACTGCGGCGCGCATCCAGCCGATTCTACCGCTACGGTGCAGCTCACCGGACATGTTGACCTTTCGTCCTCCTGCTCGAAACCTAACTCATGTCCGGGAGACCACTCCGCGAATCACGGAGTCAGGCGCTGTCGTTCGAGCGCAGCCGATACTGTTTCGCGAAGGCGGTGGCGAAACTGAAACCAGCGACCTGCCAAAACCAGACGCTGGTAAACAAGAAGCCGACCCCCAATACAAGGATGCCGAGAACAGAAACGCTC
>JBEPVJ010000249.1:0-4584 GCA_041691095.1 Gemmatimonadales bacterium | reverse complement strand
ATAAGAGACAGGGATTGGATCGAGGAGTAGGTGCGGGTCAGCCATCGAGGACTCGGCCGGCGTAGTGCTCGCGGGATACCGCGCGAAGCTCGGCGGCCATCGTCTCCGGCGCGGCATCGTTCAGGAAATTGCCGCCGCCCAGCTCCGGGCCTGCGAGATATTTCCTGAGGCCAGGCTTCCGGAGCGGCGGTGCGATCTGGATGTGGAAGTGGAATCCGGGATAGCCGGTGTGGTCGGTGGGGGCCTGGTGCAGTACCATCACGTACGGCAGCGGCGTACGCCAGAGGTTGTCGAGGCGGATCAGCGCTTCCTGTAACACCGCGGCGAAGTCGGCCAGCTCGGCGGGAGAGAGCGCGGCGAGAGAGGGGTGTGTCTCTCGCGGCGCCACGAAGGTTTCATAAGGATAACGCGCGAAATACGGCACGAACGACAGGGCGCTTCCCGAGGTGGCGAGCACTCGTCTCCCGTCGGTCTCCTCGGCGCGGAGGATATCCTGGAACAGGGGGCGCCGGTGCTCCACCAGGTACTCGGCCTGGGCCGCGGCCTCCACCTCGATCGTCTTGAAGACAAAGTTGGTCGCGTAGATCTGGCAGTGGGGATGGGGGTTGCTGACCCCGACCACGGCTCCCTTGTTCTCGAACACCAGCACGTGGGCGATGCCGTTTCGGGCCGCCAGCTCACGATATTGCTCCTGCAGCGTCTGGAGCAGGGACACGAACTGGTCGATGCCCAGCTGCGCCAGCGTGAGATCATGGCGGGGAGTGAAGCAGACGACCCGGGAAAGTCCCTGCGCCGGCCGGTTGCGATACGGCGCCAGCGGCGCCGGCAGCTCCAGCGGTGCCGCGGGTCCGACGCACGGGTGATCGTTGTCGAAGACGTAGATGCCGGAATAGTCAGGATTGCGCGCCCCGGAAATGCGAAGGTTTCCGGGACAGAGGTAACAGTCCGGTGCGTGAGCCGGCGGCGGAGGCTCGAGGCCGGGCACCATCTCTCCTTGCCAGGGACGGCTGTTGCGGTGGGCGGCGACGATCACCCATTCGCGGCGGAGCGGGTGCCACCGCTCTTCCCAGAGCATCGGTCGGTCCTCTTCCGTGGCAGGCGGCCAGATGTAACTTGACGAAGTGCCAAGATGATAGGAGTCATCTCTCAATGACAATAGCGCCCCCGCGGGGCGGATACGCCCCTGGGCCCGAACATCATTTCACATTCGGGCTCTGGACCGTGGGCAATCCCGGCCGCGATCCGTTCGGGGAACCGGTCCGGCCGCTTCTCACACCGGTGCGGATCGTCGAGAAGCTCTCGACCCTGGGCGCTTACGGGGTAAATCTTCACGACAACGACCTGCTGCCCCGCGACGCCTCGCCGGCGGACCAGGAACGGATCGTCCGGGAATTCAAGGCGGCGCTTGCCGCTACCGGCATGAAGGTGCCGATGGCCACCACCAATCTTTTCAGTGATCCAGTGTTCCGGGATGGCGCCTTCACCAGCAACGACGCGAAAGTCCGCGCCTATTCCCTCCAGAAGACCATGCGCGCGATGGATCTCGGAGTCTCGCTTGGTGCCGAGACCTACGTGTTCTGGGGCGGGCGCGAAGGGGTGGAAACCAACGCGGCCAAGGATCCGCGCGAAGCGATCAAGTGGTTCCGGGACGCGGTCAATTTTCTCTGCGAGTATGCCCGGTCGCAGGAGTAT
Organism: Gemmatimonadales bacterium; assembly: GCA_041691095.1. GTDB lineage: Bacteria > Gemmatimonadota > Gemmatimonadetes > Gemmatimonadales > GWC2-71-9 > JABFSM01. The sequence continues at coordinate 2,892 of JBEPVJ010000249.1, read as the reverse complement.
CCGCTGCGATTTGCGCTGGAACCCAAGCCCAACGAGCCTCGCGGAGACATCTTCCTCCCGACCATCGGGCACATGCTGGCCTTCATTCATACCCTCGATCACCCGGAGATGGTGGGCCTCAATCCCGAGGTAGCCCACGAGCAGATGGCGGGCCTCGACTTCGTCCATGGGGTGGCCCAGGCGATCGATGCGGGCAAACTCTTCCATATCGATCTCAATAGCCAGAAGCCGGGTCGATTCGATCAGGATCTGCGTTTCGGCAGCGAAGATCTCAAGGGCGCCTTCTTCCTGGTCAAGCTGCTCGAAGACGCGGGGTGGGTCGGCATGCGGCACTTCGATAGCCATGCCTATCGCACGGAGGACGAGTCCGGGGTGTGGGACTTTGCGGCGGGAAGCATGCGCACCTATCTGATCCTCAAGGAAAAGGTCGCGCGGTTCAACGCCGACCCCGAAATCCAGGGCCTGCTCCAGGAGCTGATGGATCGGGGAGCGCGGGGCGGCCCGCGGGTGAGCTTCACGGCGGAGGGTGCCCGGACGCTGCGCGCGGAGGCCTTCGATCTGCCCGCGCTCCGCGGACGCGGGTATGCGTACGAGCGACTCGATCAGCTCACCATGGAGCTGCTCCTGGGCGTGAGATAGTCGTGGGACGCATGTCGTTCCTCGGTCTCGACGTCGGCACCAGCGGCGTCAAGGCCATCCTGATGGCGCCGGATGACGGGGTCACGGCGGCGGTCACGACACCGCTCGAAGTGTCGACGCCGCGGCCCGGCTGGGCGGAGCAGGATCCGGAGGCGTGGTGGACCGCGGCGGTGGCGTCGATCCGCGCAGTCATGGAGCGCAATCCCGGGACCAGGGTCGGATCCATTGGCATCTCGGGCCAGATGCATTCGTCTGTCTTTCTGGACCGCGGCGGCGCCGTGATCCGGCCGGCGCTCCTCTGGTGCGACGGGCGCACCAGCGCCGAGTGCGCCGAGATTACCCGGCGCGCGGGAGGGGAAGCGCGGCTCCGCGAGTGGGTTTCCAATCCGGCGCTCGAGGGATTCACCTTGCCCAAGGTGCTCTGGCTCAGAAGCCACGAGCCCGCAGCCTTCGCCCGGCTCACGACGGTGCTGCTGGCCAAGGATTTCATTCGATTCCGGCTGACCGGCGTGCTCTCCACCGATCCATCCGATGCTTCCGGCACATTGATGTTCGACCCCGCCCGGCTCCGCTGGAGCGAGGAGATGCTGGCCGCCGTGGGCCTGGACCGCGGGCTGCTGCCGGACGTCCACGGGTCCTCCGAAATTCATGGCGAAGTTACCGCGGACGCGGCTCGCGTCACGGGTCTTGGTGCTGGGACGCCGGTGGTGGGGGGAGGCGCCGACAATGCGTGCGGGGCCGCCGGGGTCGGCGTGGTGTCGCCGGGAGAGGCCGTTGCGAGCTGGGGCACCTCGGGAACGGTGCTGGCACCGACGTCCGAACCGGTCGTCGACCCGTTGCTTCGCGCCCACACCTTTTGCCACGTCGCGCCGAATCTCTGGTACCTGATGGGGGTGGTGCTTTCGGCGGGGGGCGCGTTTGCCTGGTTCAGGGAGGAGTTTGCCAGGGGCCTGACCGACGAGCAGCTCACCGCCGAGGCCGAGTCGATTCCGGCCGGCGCTGAAGGGGTCAGCTTTCTCCCCTATCTTCAGGGGGAGCGCACCCCGCACCGTGATGCGTCGGCCCGCGCGGCATTTCTGGGGCTGAGTCTCGCCCACACCCGCGCCCACCTGGCGCGGGCGGTGCTCGAAGGCGTCAGCTTCGCCCTGCGCGATTCGCTGTCGATTCTCCAGGAGCTGGGTCGGTCGCCAGGCACTCTGTTGCTGACGGGTGGAGGGGCCCGCAGTCGTTTCATTCGTCGTCTTCAAGCCGAGGTGTATGGATTGCCCGTGAGCATCGTGAACCGCGAGGAGGGGCCGGCGTACGGCGCCGCGCTGCTTGCGGCGGTGGGCGCGGGGGCCTTTCCCGATCTGGCCGCGGCCACGGCGGCCTCGCTGGTTCGTGTCCGCGAGGAGACGCCGGATGCCGAAAAGCATCGCGAATACGAGGTGCTCTATCACCGATTTCGAGCGGCGTTTCCGGCGGCGCGGATGTCGGGAGGGATCGGGCGTTGAAGGCCACGATCCGGCGGCTGGTCGCTTCCCAGGAAACGGGACTGGTGATCGTCGTGGTGCTGGTGACGCTGGTGCTCTCGTTGCTCGCCGGGTCACACCCCGATCGTGACTCAGGGCAGCTGGTCAATAATTTCTGGAACCTGCACACCCTCATCCAGACCGCCACCGACGCCAGCTTCTTCGCGATCATGGCGATCGGCGCCACGGTGGTGATCGTCTCGGGAGGGATCGACCTGTCGGTCGGATCGATCTATGCGCTGGCCGGCGTGACCATGGCCCTGCTGCTTCGATCCGCCGGACCACAGCCCTCGCTGGTCACCGTACTGCTTGGCCTCGGGGTATGTCTCGGTGTCGGCCTGGCGGCGGGGCTGTTCAACGGGGTACTCATCACCGGCCTCAAGGTGCACCCGTTCATCATCACGCTCGGCACCATGTGGATGCTGCGCGGCGTCGCCTTCGTCACCAGCAAGGCCGAGAGCATCCTGGTGCCGGAGTCGCTCACCCACGTGGCCAAGGCATCGCTGGGCCTGCGCGAAGGACTCTATCCGGTGCCTATGCTCGCGATGCTGGTGCTTGCGGCGGCGGGGACGGTGTATCTCAAGCGCACTGTCATGGGCCGCCATGTATTCGCGTTCGGCGGAAACCTCGAGGCGAGTCGCTTCGCCGGCCTGCCCCTCGGCCGGATCCAGATCGGGGTCTTTGCGGTGTCGGGATTGCTGGCCGGGCTCGCGGCGTTTCTTGGCGCCAGTTTCTACGGCTC
>JBEPVJ010000248.1:0-4587 GCA_041691095.1 Gemmatimonadales bacterium | reverse complement strand
GGGGCCAGCTCATCCGGGCGCGGGCTTCGTGGGGCGGCAGCCACTCGAACTCGTCGTGCTCCTCGGAGATTCGAACCGCTGCGCCGGGCGCGAGGAAGGCGACGAACACCGGGATGAGCACGACTTCGTTGCTGGAGTGGCGGTAGAAGGTCTCGACCCGGCTCAGGTTGTAGAGCTTCTCGGCCTCGGCCCCCGCCTCCTCGCGGACTTCTCTCCACGCGGTCGTCACCGGCGTCTCGCCTGGATCGATATGGCCGTGGACCGCTTCCCAGGAGCCGGGCGAGCGTCCCCCCGATGCGCGGCGAAGACAGAGGACCTCGAGGGTGTGTTCGGCACCGCGGAGGACAACGACATCGACGTAAGCGACCCGCGCGGGAGTACTCAGTTCGATCGCGCCCTTCGGCCCAGCGCGCTTTCGAGCCGCGCCGCGAGCGCCTTGGCCCGGAAGGGCTTGGTGAGGAAGTCATCGGCGCCGAGCTCGAGCACCCGGACTTCGTTGTCCTCGTCTCCCTTGGCGGTGAGGACGATGATCGGGATCTGGCGCGTAGCCGGGCGGGAGCGGAGCTGGCTCAGCACCGAATACCCGTCGACACCCGGCAGGTTGAGATCGAGAATCACGATGTCGGGTGCGTGGCGGTCCACCTCGTCCAGGGCCTGGGCGCCGTCCCGCGCCTCCACCACGGTATACCCCTGCCGCTCCAGCAGATCCTTCATGACCCGGCGGAGCTGATCTTCGTCGTCCACCAGCAGCACCATGGCGCCCTTGCGGGTGAGTTCGGTGCGGGTGGGCGGGAGGTCTTCCAGCAGCTCGAAGGCCGGCGAGGCGTCGACATGCGGGTTAGCAATCTCAGGGCCGGCGGTCCGGCCGGCCGGCACCTGGACCGCATGCGCCGCGGTACCCGCCTCGTCTTCGGCCGGCCGCCGGGGCCGCCGGGGCCGCCGGTCCCGGTCGTCCTCGTCGTCATCGTAGCTCTCCCCCGGGCGGGTGTAGACCGGAGTGTCCTCCCGGGGGGGCTCCGTAACCCGCAGCAGCTCCTCGACCGACGTCTCGCCCGACACCACGTGACGGATCCCGCTCTCGAACAGCGAGCGCATCCCGCCGGCCTTGGCCGCGGCAGCGATCTGATCGGCGGTGGCGCCCCGGCCGATCAGGCGCTCCAGCTCCGCGGTCATGACCAGGATCTCGACGATCCCGAACCGGCCCCGGTACCCGGTCATGGCGCACTCGCTGCAGCCCACGCCCTGATAGAACTCGGCGTGGCTGCCGGGCAGGTACTTCTTGATACGCTCGGGGAGCGGATCGGTCTGCTTGATCTTACAATGCGGACAGAGACGACGAAGCAGCCGCTGCGCCAGGATGCCGCGCAAGGCGGAGGCGATCTTGTACGCCTCCATCCCCATGTCGACCAGACGGGTGACGGTGTTGGGCGCGTCGTTGGTGTGCAGGGTGGAAAGCACCAGGTGGCCGGTGAGCGAGGCCTGGACCGCGATCTGCGCGGTTTCCTGGTCCCGGATTTCGCCGATCAGTACGACGTCGGGGTCCTGCCGCAGGATCGACCGGAGCGCGGTGGCAAAGGTCAAACCCGCCTTCTCATTGACCTGCACCTGGACGATGTTCGAGCCCAGACGGTATTCGACCGGATCTTCCACCGTGACGATATTGACGCCTTCTCCCTGGACCTGCCGCAGCGCAGCGTAGAGCGTGGTGGTCTTGCCCGAGCCGGTCGGCCCAGTGACCAGCAGAATGCCTTCCTTGTTCTGCAGCAGCTTGGTCATCGTCTTCTGCTCGTCTTCCTGGAGCCCCAGCGAGTCGAGCGACAGCACCGTCGCCTTGGCGTTGAGGATCCGGATGACCAGCTTTTCTCCCAGGGAGGCCGGCAGGGTGGACACCCGGAGATCGACCGGGCTTCCGTTGACCGCCACGCGGCAGCGGCCGTCCTGAGGCCGCAAACGGTCGGCGATATCCATCCCCGACATGATCTTCACCCGCGACACCAGCGGAATCCCCGCTGAGCGGGGAATCTTCATCACCTGGCGCAGCACACCGTCGATACGGTAGCGCACGCTGACGCCGCCATCGGCGGGCTCCACGTGAATATCGCTGGCCCGGCTGGTGATGCCGTCGGCGATCAGCGTATCCACCAGCTTGATGATCGGACGCTGCTGGGCCTCTTCGGCGCTGGCGCTGTATTCGTCCTGCTCCTCCTTGATCTGGGTGACCTCGGCATCGTCACTGATACCGGACAGCAGCTTGGACACCACGTCTTCGGGACGGTACAGCTCGTCGAGCCGCTCGCGGATCCGGGTCGGTGGATAGAGCAGCAGCCGCACCTCTCGCCCGGTGGCGAACGCGAGCATCTTCTCGGCGTCCATGTCGAATGGATTCGAGGTGGCAATTTCCAGAAATGAATCGGTGATCCGGAGCGGCAGGATATTGTATTTGCGCGCGAGCTGCTCGGGGACCGCCTCCTGGACGTGGTGGTCCAGCATCGTCAGGTCGGCAATCTGGAATCGAAATCGGGCGGCAACGGCGGTGAGGATCTGGTCGTCAGTGGCGAGCCGCCTGGCGATCAGCGCCTCCCAAAGCGACGTCGACGCGTTTCCGGCGTCCTTCCGGATGGCAGCGATCTGCGCCTCCGGAACGAGCGTCGAGAGCGTCGGAACCAGCCACTCGTCGCTGAACAGCATTCGTAAGTACCTGCGAGGGAAAGAGTACCGCAATCTAGGCGGGCGATGGCAACTGCGGCTAGAGGATCGGCCACCATTCCGGCGCGACGTCCACGGTCAAGCGGAACACTCGCCGCGGGTGCGCGCCATTGACCGAGATGTTCCGGTCCCGAAGGACGGTGCCGATTTCCAGCCGGAGAAGATTCTGCAACAGCTCGATCGCGACACCGGCCACCGGACGGGCCCCGTGGCTGCTCTGCCATTGGAGCAAGGGGATCTCCTCCCCGGCCCAGCCGACCGCCAGGAAGGGCGCCACGACGGCCTGCTTTCCAGTGCTGGCGAACGGGCCCAGGCCGACCGCCGGCACCGGCACGCCAACGCGCCATTCCACCTGAAGCGCGAGCACCTCTCGGCCGCCATAGCCGCGAATCGGCTCGGGCTGGAGGGTTCCGCGGCCACCGATGGCAAAACTGCGCGCCTTGGGAAGGCCCTGCGTCCCATACCCCGCCAGAGTCCGGAGACGCAGGTGCCCAAGTGGTGCCGGAATGCTCCCATCGGTGCGCACATTCACCCGGGCATACTCCGTTTCGCCCGCTCCGAGCTCGAGTCCGAAGGTGGCCCGCAGATCGGAGCGATCGATCGCCCCGCGCGCCGCGAGGGTCATGGCCGCGCGGCCCACCCAGTAGGTGCCACTCCCCAGCTTGGCGTTGGGGCGATAGGTGCCCGAGATCGGGCTGGCCGAAGTGTCGACGGATGAGGTGCGCTCCCACCTGACCCCGAGCTCCGCCGACCAGCGGGGATCGAGCCGGCGTCTTAGCCCAACGCCGAACTCCTCGTCGAGCACGTAGTCTCCCAGGTCCTTGCCCGCCTCCTGCGCCAGCAGCGAGTTCACGGCGCCGCTGACGACCGGCTCGTCACCGAAATCCCGGATGGCGCGCTGTCCGAGCAACGACCACTGATTACGCCCTCGCTGGAGCGACCCGGAAAGCCCGGCCGTGACGCGGTGGTCGGACATGCCGTACCCCACGGTGCCCCTCATCGCGAAGCCATCGTTGAACTGCAGCCCGAGCCCGAACCCTACGGCGAGCCCCTGCACCCGATTCACCCTGAGCAAGTCGCTCACCGCCGTCGTCCCGATGCGGCTCCGGGGCAGTCCTTCGATCACATGGCGCGACACCAGCGCCTCGGCGCTCGATTTCAGGTCATCGAACTCGCGGCGGTTGAACGGCTCGGCGGCTTCGGCGCTGGTGCGGAGCGGCGTGGTCCAGCGGGCCGAGTCGGGTGCCGGCGCGGTGAGGCCACCGTATTGCGGCGCTGCCCTGAGCTCGGGTGGCATCGCGACCGTGAAGTCGTAGTCGGCGATCTCCCAGCGGCCCCGGATGATGGACCGGACCGGAAACTCGAACGCCGAGGCGCGCCGCCGGATCTCGATCTGCTGGCGATAGGGGAGCCACCACTTCCCCTCCAGCAGCGACTGCTCCACGACCACGCTGATATCCTCGATCTCGCTGCCACGGTACGCCGCCGGCGTGAAGCTGAATTCGAAGCGCACCAGTGCGGCGGAGCCGCGTTCCAGGTACAGCGTGCCCACCACCAGCGGGCGTTTCAGGTCGCGGGGTCTCACCTGCACCGTGAGCACCTCGATGGGACCCTTGGGGGTGCGCAGGGTGATCGTGTCTCCCAGCGCGTAGTCGTATTCGTCGAGCCCCTCCAGCGCCAACGGGTGGACCGCGTCACGCACCTCGTCCCCATCCCCGATGCGGATGACGGGCCCGTAGTTGTTGGTGACGATGCCGAGGTGATCGCGGTGGTAGTTTACCGTCTGAGGCAGGAAGGTCTGCTCCCTCAAGGCAACGATCCGTTTCTTGCTCATATCATGCGACACCCAATACACTTCCACGTCGAGCTCGTCCTGTCTCT
>JBEPVJ010000247.1:0-4592 GCA_041691095.1 Gemmatimonadales bacterium | reverse complement strand
GTTCATCAGCGTCGATTTGCCGGAACCCGAGGGGCCCATGATCGCGACGTACTCGTTGCGGCGGATCTCGAGCGACACGCCCCGCAGCGCGTTGACCGTCTCCGCGCCCATGACGTAGCTGCGGGTCAGGTCCCGGATCTGGATGACGAGGTCGTTCATGGCGTCTTCTTGGCGAGCTCGCCGGTCTTAAGGTCGCGGATCGGGCGCACCTTGGTGCTGTCCTTCATGTCCCGCACCGCCTGGTAGGGGCCGGCCACGACGCTGTCGCCGGACTTGAGTCCGTCGATCACCTCGAAGAACTCGTCGCCCGCAATGCCGACCTTGACCGGGCGGAACGACGCGACGCCGTTGCGCACGATGAAAACGCCTTCGCGCTCCTTGGGCTTCTTGTCGCTGCCGGTGGCGCCGACCGCGGTGCCCTTGCCGGACTTGACCTCGTTGGGCACGTCCTCGTGCTGCCGCACCGTGAGCGCGATGATGGGAATCGCGAGGGCCTGCTTCCGGGTATCGGTCACGATCCGCGCGGTCGACGAGAGGTCGGGGCGGATGCTGGTGGGCGGATGATCGAGGGTGATCTCCACGTCGAAGTCCACCGCGCGGTCGGTTGCGCTGCCGCTGGAGCCCCCGGTCTGGGAGAGCTGGGCGCTATTGCTGATCTTGGTGACTCGCCCGACGAAGGAAGTATCGGGGAAGGCGTCGATGGACACTGCCACGGAGTCGCCCAGGTGGAGCCGGACCACGTCGGTCTCGTCGACCTGGACCTTGGCGAGCACAACAGAGAGGTCGGCGATGCTCATGAGCAGGCCGGTCTCGCGAGAGAAGGTACCGGGCACCGCGACCTCGCCTTCTTCCACCGCGAGGCGGACGACCCGGCCGTCGATCGGCGCGGTGAGCTTGGTCTTGGACAGGTTGGACCGCGCCTCGGAGAGCGCCGCGCGGGCCTGGTCCACACCCGCCTGCGCCGCCACGAGATTCGCCTCGGAAACATCGTGGGCCTGAACCGCCTGCTCGACCACTTCCCGCGCGATCAGCTCGGCATTCGCCTTCTGGATGGCGAGGGACCGGTCCGACTGCCGCTTGGCCTGATCCCGGTTGGTCCGGGCCTGGGTCAGGGCGGCTTCCATCTGCGCCACCTGGCCCTCCAGCCGGCTGACCACCGAGAGGTACTGGGCCGGATCGATCTGGATGAGGAACTGGCCCTTCTTGACCAGATCTCCCTCTTTCACGCCGATGGCGGTGATGCGGCCGGTGATATCGGCGCTCACATCGACCTTGGTCTTTGCCTCGATCTTGCCGCTGGCGGTGACGGCCGCAACCAGATCGCGGCTCCCGACCGATTCGAGCCGGACCTCGGTGGCGCGTCCGCCCTTCTTGGCGGCCGTCAGGGCGAAGAGGCCGCCGCCAACGACGACGACGATCGCAAGCCCGAGAGTCCACTTGGCACGACGTGACATGATCGATCCTCTGTTAGCGCAGTGGGTGGCCGACCGCGAACTCGAGCGCCGCGATGGCCTTATGGTATTCGTAAACCGCGGTGACGTAGTCACCTTCGGCACGTGCCAAATTGTTGGTCGCGTCGGACACTTCGAGCGACGAGCCCGCGCCGAGCCGGTAGCGGTCCTGCGCCAGCCGCATCTGTTCCCGGGCCGACTGCCGGCTTTGTTCCTGTACCTGGATAGTCTGCCAGGCGGTCTGCACGCCGAGGTAGCGGCCGGAGACGTTGGTGGCCACCAGCAGCTGCTGAGCCCGCACGCTCTCGGTCAGGTCTTCTTCCGCGGCGCGTGCCTGTGCGACCTGGAGGTTCCGGGTAAACCCGTCGAAGATCGGGAGCGAGATCTGGACGCTGGCCCGGAACGGCTGCTTCGTGAAGGAGAAGGGGAACACACTGTTGCCCTTGAGGATCTGATTCTGGAACGCCGGACTCAGCGCCAGCCCGGTCGCGTCCAGGTTGGAGAAGGCGTTGCAGTCGCTGATCAGGCCACCGTTGGGGAATCCACTGAGCCCGCCGTTCGGAAGGCCGCTGATGATGGCGTTCTGGAAGCGGCAGTTCTCCGCACTGCCGATCGAGTTGGCCAGGCGCTGGTTCAACAGCAGACTCGAATTGGTGAACTGCTGGGTAAATCCCTGCAGCCCCGCCTGCACCTGAAGGGTAGGCAGAAAGCGCGACTTGGCTGAGCGGGTGTTCCAGGTCGCCGCGGTCTCACGGGCCCGGAAGGCCTTGATCGTCGGATTCTCTTCGCGCGCCATGTCGAGGAGCTGTTTCTCGTCCAGCACGATCGGGGTCACCGGAAAGCTGTCCGGCAGCGCGATCAGGTCGGGCTGGGCCGGAATCGGAACGCCCATCCGGCGGTACAACTCGAGCTTGGCTTCATTCTCGGCCTGCTGCGCCTTGAGCAGCGCTACGTCCGCCTGGCCTTTGGTCACCTCGGCCTGGCGCACATCGAGCATGGTGGCCTGGCCCACGGTGTAGCGAGCCCGGGCCAGCTGGAGCTGGTCGGCGTTCCGCGAGACACTCTGCCGGTCGACCTCCGTAGTGGCCACTGCCTGCAGCGCGGTCAGATACTGGAACGCGATGTCGTTGCGGAGCGACTCGCCGGCATTGCCGATATCGGCATCGACCGCCCTCCTGGTCGCGCGCTGCTGGCCGGTGGCCGCGAACGTCTGGCCCGACAACAACCAGTTGAAGTTCAGCGAGTATCCCGAGGAGAGGGAAGGCGACGACTGATTGAAGGTCGAGCCGCCGAACGTCGACGAGCCCGAGCCGGTGTAGCTCATGTAGCTCGACACGTCGAAGGTCGGAAGCAGGTTGGCGTAGGCACTCCGCACGCCCCAGCCCGCCGGACCCATGTCGTTAAGGAGCTGGCGGTAGACCGGACTATTCCGGCGGGCCTGCTCCATGGCTTCACTCAGGGTCAGGGTGGTCGTTGCCTCGCGGCGAACCGGCGTCGGGGGTACCGGCGTCATTGCGTTGGGCAGGGGCTGCTGCGCGGCCGCGACGGCCGGCAACACAAGGCAAAGACCGAGGAAGGCACGGGCCCAGCGTGTCATAGCATTCTTTCCTTGTCGATCGGTCGTGGTGAACTTCGCTAATGACGTGGCCGCGTCGCCAAAGGTTTCAGCTTGCGACGAGCGCCATGTAAGATAATGAGGTGACGTGCGTTACGGAGAGATGATGTGCGAGACGTACTGGGTGAGTGAATCGAGGATGGCATTGTAGAAGCGGGCACCCTTTTCGGCCGACGCGAGCAGGGTCGATGGCGTGAGGCTCAGGTCGACCAGCTCCGGGGCGAGAAAGAGCATGAGCGAGGTGTCGACTTCGCCGCCGTGCCAGGGGCCAAAACGGGACTCGAGGAGTGGCGGCAGGCTGTCCAGCGCGAGGATATCCGCGACCCGCACCCGGCCGCAGGTCCGGATGGTGGAGAGGGCCTCGAGATGCTGATCGGCGGCATGGGCCGTGAGAATTAGTGTGTCTCGCACGCCTCCCACCTCCTCCCACAGCGCGATAAGTTCGTTCATCGCGCGATGCAGCGTCTTCCACGAGAGCGCCGCGGTGCCTGACGTGGGGTCGTCCTTGGTGGCGTGCACCCCGTACTCGAGCGCGGGCGCGCGGGGAGTGCCGGTCGAGGCGGAGAGGTCGTCGGCCAGCCGCTCGAGGATGACGGTGTCGCATCCCAGCGGCAGGTGCGGCCCTCTGGCCTCCAGGGTACCGGCGGGCACCAGCAACCGCGATGTAGCCTTGAGTGCTTCCGCCGCCCGGGCCGGCGTCATTTCCTTCAACCGCAGCGGACGCGCCATCTGACCGCTCCTTTTCCATGGTGGGTTCTGAGCCTTGCCGGTCTGGCGATCTCCGCCGGAGAATGGCTGCGCGCGCCTTCGCGCGAAATGGCCCTCGCGGCCATCGTGCTCACGCTCCTGACGCTGGTGCTCAAGCGGCGGAGCGCGATCGTGCTTCCGCTCGTTGTACTCGCGGTGAGTCTCGGCATCGGCGAATGGCGTCTCGAGCGTCTAGCCGGCCACTGGCCCGATGAGCGCGAAGCGCGGATCGCCGCCGCGGGCGGGCGCCTGGCCAACGATCTACGAGACGCGCGGCTGCTCGCCGATTCACTGGCCCGCCGAGCGCTCGATGCGGCGGCGCTGCCGCGCGAAGCGGGGTTCGGCATGCTCGCCGGGCTGGTGCGCGGCGCGCCGCTCGAAACCGGGGTGGCGCTCTTCGAGCAGGACGGAACGCCGAGGATCTGGGGCGGGCGCTTCCGCCTGCCACCGTCGTCGGCCGGCGACTCGGTCGGCGTTCGGCTCACACCATACTACGCGGTGCTCGAGGTGCGGCGCCACGAGGCGTTGGGGCGCACCGCGGTCGGCGCGGTGCTGTTGTCGGCGCATCCGGTGGTGCAGGACCAGGAACGCAGCCTCGCGGCCCGGTTCCAGGAGCGGACCGAGGTCGGCCTCCGGATCCTCCCGCCCCACGTGGCGCCCAACAGCTCGGACGTCTTCGACTACGAGCAGCCGACCACGGGCGGCACCAGGCTGCTCTTCAGCGCCCAGCTGCTTCCGCCGGAGCAGTCCCACGCGGTGGCGCGCGCCCAGGTGGCGGC